>NZ_JAAHHG010000555.1 GCF_010692555.1 Okeania sp. SIO3B5
AAAAATTGCTTTCTCTCTACAATTTGTGTATGCCATACTACGAAAAGCTGAACCAACACCGTTTATTGCAAAGAAAATGAATAAGAGACTGAAACAGTTATAGTTTAATTCTAGTAGGGTGCGTTAATGAAATGTAACGCACCGTCTATTCCAAATATTTCTAATATCCCAAATATTTCTTCAATATCCTCAATATTTATCAACCAAATATTTCGCTCAGTTACGCTTTTAACACACCCTACTGGACTAAACTCTAAGCAAACTAATTAAAATACCGAAAATTTTCGATAAATTATTGATAGAATATTCTTCCAAATCTACAGTTATAGTTTCGGACTCTAGCTCTAAAAATTGCCAAACTGTTCCCGTTGTCACAACACCATAAATTTTATTAATATTGTTGCCTTTTCTTTGATTAAAAATTTGAGCAGCTAGCATCTCTGCAATACATTGAGAAAAACCAGATTTCAGATTATCGTTTTTGGCTTCTACCAAAGCAACAACTGGCGCTTCAATCACAAGTTGTCTGGTAGAACGACTAATAATAAAATCACAAAAACCATTTAAACCTTGGTCATAATTAACGTTAAATTCTATTCCTGAAAAAATGCTAATTTGATTATTTAGTTGTTTCTTTAGCTCTACTAAAATTGGTGCAACAATTAACTCAGAACGTGCTTTTTCTGAACCAATAGCAACTGCTAAAGGTATATAGTCTTGGAAAAGTTCTTGTAATATTTTTCTAGGTACAACTTCTGGCAAATTGTTGAATTTACCCCGAAGTTCGACTAAATTTAGATTAAAATTTGTTAGTAGTTCATCTAAGTTAAATTTACCGTAAGACATTTTCAAATAATTAATAATTAATAATTAATAATTAATAATTGCTTCTTCTTATTAAATAAGAGGATTGGCTAAAAGGCAAAAATAATTGATAATTTATGGATAAGAAGCAGAAATTTTAGAGTTTAGGAAATAGGGAAAACCGGGTATGGAAATAGTAAATAGGGAGAAAAAAATACTGTACTTTATGAATTTAGGAAATACTGTATCAATCAATTTATACCAGGTTGAAAAAAGAATGTTACGAATAATAAGCGTCAACTAAAATATTTCATCTAAATGTACAAAGTATTACAATTGATGATTTAATGGTAAAAAATGATGATAATAGCTGCTTCTACTGACTACTGACTACTGACTATTGACTACTAGAAGCAGTCCAAATATTTGTAACAAACATTTATCAAATTGGTATTATCTATAGTTCATTAGATATCTACATAAATTAAGACTTAACAACAGTTTTTCAAGATTTTTAGATGAATTATTGGAGGTGTTTATTATAATATTTTGCCTAATACTATTAAGTTGATTTTGGGTGCATATCAATATTTGCAAAAATACTTTTTTCCTATATCTTTCCTATTCCCTGTTCCCTGTTGCCTGTTGCCTGTTGCCTAAAAGCCAAAAATTTATGGCTTTATTCAAAATTGAAATGCACCCTTAATTTTCAGCTTGAGCTAATTTTTACATAGGGCTTGCTGATTAAATATAAAAGCATTGACATATAAAAATTTTAGCCTTTTTGAAATCGAAAAAATTGCGCCTGTTTCAGTCTAAAACGCTCAAAAAGTTAGTATTTTAGGCAAGAGTTGGGCAGAAAAATCATTCTTACAATTCTTACTCCTACCTCTTCGCTCATTCCCATTTCTCCTGTCTCCTGTCTCCTGTCTCCTTTCTCTTACCCCTACTAAAAGACTTTTTCGCAAACCCTAAATATTTTTTCGTTCGTACCTAATTAAATTAAATCCTTCACTTTCTAATGGAGGCTGAAAATATTTAGTAATAGCGTCAAATTCTTCTTCTGAAGTAAATCGTGATCCATTCGGTTTATCTTTGCTTCTTTCTTTCAGTTGACGCTTACAAATTTCATCACTCGCATCAATGAAGTGAAGAATATGTGAAACATTTACCTGTTCAAAAATACCACGAAACCAATTACGTTGAGCTGGGGTATTTCCGGGAAAATCTAGCACTACAGATATACCATGAGAAAGTAGTAACTTAATATGTTCTGACATTATATTTTTCAGACGACTCGAATATTTTATATACCCAGGAATATCAGTTATTTCCTCTGGATAAAGTTGGGAAAGCCAATTGTCTTCTGCTAAAAGAATAGCATTGTGTTTCTCTGATAAATGTTTTGCTAAAGTGGATTTTCCAGCAGCCATTTTTCCACAAAAAAAATGTAATGTTGTATTTTTATCCATTTTTTCGGTAAGTATTTCCAGAAACTTATTTATAACATTCTTTTATTAAATTAGATATTATAGCGTTTCTCAACCTAATGAGGTATACCTATCTTTATTTGTCTTCTGTTCCTTGTCCCCTATTCCCTAATACCAACGAATTTTGTACCTCACTCTTCTTCGGAATTGCTGTGGATAAAATATTACCGAAAAATTGTGGTTTAAAGCCTCCCCTTTTCAGGGGATAATAAAGAAAAATTTTCATTATTAGTCAATCCTCTCCTTGAAAATAATTAATAATTATTAATTATTAATTATTAATTATTAATTGCTGAAAACCTATTTTAGGATTGATATACACAGAGTTATTTATACTAACACTAAATTATTACCAAAAAATTAGGTTCAAAGCTTCCCCTTTTATACCAATTCCTAAAAGTAACGCTATACTTGGGTAAAACTTCAGTTATTAATTAATCAAAACAGCTATAATCACCTTTTTGCTAATAATAGCCTAGTTAATGTTAATTCTTCTTACTTTTTACTTCTCCCCCACTCCCCCACTCCCTATTTCCCCTCCTGGGAGGGGTTAGGGGTGGGTCCCCTGCTCAACAAAATGTAGAAAAGTTTTTGAGAAATGGTATTAAGGGGATAAAAAAAATATTCACCATACATATTTCGTAAGCATTTCCTGCGGAATGCTGCGCAAACAGCTATCAGCAGTCAGCTAGCCTCCTCCGGAGGAACTAC
Organism: Okeania sp. SIO3B5; assembly: GCF_010692555.1. Classification (GTDB taxonomy): domain Bacteria; phylum Cyanobacteriota; class Cyanobacteriia; order Cyanobacteriales; family Microcoleaceae; genus Okeania. Next base: position 3,006 of record NZ_JAAHHG010000555.1, read on the forward strand.
GTTAACAGCAATTAGTAATTATTCATTACTTCTAAGGTTTTGTCCAGAGACTTTGGCAGTAACTTTTTATGATTTTTCAATTTCAAAGGTTGCTTTTACGCAGACCCAAAATTAATAGCTGTTAACGCAGTTCCTCTGTAAGAGGCTAGCTAATAGCTGACGGCTGAATGCTTACCATATTTCAAACCTCCGATTTTAGTAGGAGGTACTGATAACTGATAACTGATAACTGAAATTACCTTCCCTCTTCTGTCCACATAACATACTGTTTCAAAACTGAATTTAAACTAAAATAAGTAGTCTTATCTTCTTGTTTGATATCTAATAATAATCGTCTTTTTAGTGACTGTATAGAATTCAATAAATCTGATGTCGATAACTCCAAAATTTTGTCAATTTGATGCAAGGTAACAGGTTTATTTTCTTGAGCAAGTTGAATTATGATTTTTTGCTCATTCTGAGTTATTCGTTGAAAATTTTTATCTAATTCTGCTACTAGAGATTCGCTTAAAATTACTTTTTCCCATTGCAAAAATTTAGCAACACTACTGTCAAAGAATTCTTGAATCATTGTGGCAGTAAATTCTATCCAGCGAGGGTTCCCTTGATAGATATCAATTAAGTTTTCCCAAGTTTCTTCGTCTGATAATTTATGGTTATCCAGAATTTGTTTTGCTCCTAATCCTAAGTTACTTAAAATCAGCGATCGCACAGAATTATTTTTTGTTTCTAGTTGAGCTATTTCTATGGGTTTTTCCCTACTGTTTAATATTAAGCAACTTTGATGGTTCATTTCGGCAATAAGCTGAAAAAATATCTGGTAATTTTCAGATTCGGTTTGATATTGACCTGCTATTTTTCCACTACAAAAAAGCATTTGTAGGTCATCAAGAATAATCAAACAACGATATTGATTTAGGTAGTTAAGTAGTTGAGATATTTTGGTTTCAAGATTTTGGGAAATATCTGCTTCTTGGGGAAAATTTTTTAATAGTTTGGTAAGAGTTACATCCAGGGTAGGAGAAAACCGCAGACTCCGATAAATGATGTAATTAAAATTAGTTTTTATTTGTTTAATTAATTGGAGTGTTAGGGTTGTTTTGCCTATACCACTAATTCCTAAAAGTGCAATGAGGCAAGATGAATCTTTTAATATCCAGTTTTCCAAAGTTGTTAGTTCCGAAGAGCGATCGTAGAAGTTGAAAATTTAGGGTGCTTCAGCTAAATCTAGTTGTGGTTGATTTTTAGATTCTTGGGAATTTTCCACAGAAGTAGGCGATCGCGTAAGCGTTGCGGAGCAATATCGCTTTCTATCTGGAAAAATATTAATATTATTAATATTAGCTGTGGGATTAGTATGACAATTTCCTAGAATAATAGGTGATGAAAAATTCTGTCTTTTTATCTTTTCACATATACCTTTAAAATTAGTCTTGCTAACTTTTTTACCTAATATTAATGAGAGAAGATTCCATAATTCTTGTCCGATATTTTTAACATGACTTTCAGTGACATCTCCCACACTATAGCGTCAGCTTAGTGTAGGCTTCTCGCTTCGTAGCCCCGGTATCCCGTCGGGCTCCACGAGCTTTAAAGACGGAATGCCCTACCGCCCTATTTTTTATATTTATCGCCGCATTTAAGTCGCGGTCTATTACTATGCCGCAGTGCGGACAAGAATGGGTTCTTTGAGATAATTTTTTGGGAACTTTTTCCCCGCAATTTGAGCAATCTTGGCTGGTATTTTTGGGGTTCACTCCTATAGTTTTCTGTCCAGCATTTCCGGCTTTGACAGTTAAAATAGATAGGAATTGTCCCCATCCAGCATCATTAATTGATTTACTCAAATGAGTCTTTGCTAGCCCTTTAATGTTTAAATTTTCATGGGTGATAACTTCAGCTTTTGATAACAATTCATTGGCTGTTTTGAAATGAAAGTCTTTACGTTTATCAGCAACCTTTTTATGTTGTTTGGCAACAGCTTTGACAGCCTTTAGCCACCTTTTACTTCCTTTTTTCTTTCGAGATAAACGTTTCTGTAGAGTCTTTAATCGCTTCTGAGATTTTCGATAGTATTGAGGTATGGGGACAGATTCTCCTTCACTTGTTACTAAGAATTCCTTCAACCCCATATCAATTCCCAGAGTATTTTTTAATGTAGGTTCAACTTCAGTTGTTAAAGCTGGAACTGATTTGTCTTCTAAGGATAAAGTCACATAATAACCATCAGCTTTACGACTAATCGTCACAGTTTTAATTTGAAAACCATCAGGTAAAGGTCGATGTTGAATCAACTTTATATTGCCTATTTTTGGCAAGTTTATCTTGTTTTCTTGAATGCAGTCTTGCTTGATTTGAGGATAAGTAAAACTGCGATAACGTCCTTTTCCCTTAAATCTTGGTTTCCCTGATTTATGTCCATTTTTGTCTGCTTTCAACCATCTATCAAAGGCAAGTTTTACTCGTTTTATGCAATCCTGTAAAACTTGAGAATGAATCAGCTTGTACTCAGGAAACTGGTGTTTGGTATTGACCAAATCTCGTTTTTGAGAGTAATAATTTGGATTATCTCTTAGTTGAGGAATTGGCATGACTAAGGGGCAAGCGTTAACTGGACAACGGTTTTCTTCCCACCACGATAACCGCTCACCTAACCTATAGTTGTACTGCCGACGCAACAATTCCAACCACAATTGAATAGTGGCTATTTGTTCTTTGTTGGGCCTGAATTTATATTGGTAGGCAGTACGCATAGTGGAAAATTTCCCGGGTTATAGCAAGATAATAATACAAGTTTTTCAACCAGGGCGAAAGCTTCTGCTGGGATAGCATGCAAATTTAATGGGTATCGAACCTAAAATAGGATTGTTTGCTAGTATAAAAAATCTCTAACAATAGTTAAATAAAACCAACGGAACATCAAACTATGAAATATGACATAGTAGGGTAGGGTTTGTTTCGGATATTTCCATTTCACACAATGTTTCTCTCTTTATCAAACCAAACCACCTTACAAAGTGAAACAAACCTTCTATTTCCTAATCACATTTATCAGGAGTTAATAACTATGAAAATTGGAACTACATTCAGTCAATTATTAACAGTTACTGGAGGATTAATAGTCGTAGCAGGAGCTAGTGGAAATGCTCATGCTAGTACAATGTTTTTCACAGATGTTAATGCTTTTAATGCCTTAACAAATACCACTTTAGTAGAAGATTTTGAGGCATTCCCACAAAAAGACCAACCTCTTCCATCATTTGTTAGCAATGGCAACACATATACAGCTCTAGTTGGTTCCGGTTTTCCTAATGTATGGGTTTCTTCTCCTGGATACACTAATTATGGTGTTCCCGTAACTACTAGCAGCATACTAACTACTGCAGGTGATGAAGATTTTACGGTAGAATTTGGTACACCCACAGAAGCAGTAGGATTTGATACTTATCTTAATACTTT
>NZ_JAAHHG010000556.1 GCF_010692555.1 Okeania sp. SIO3B5
TCTCCCCTACTCCCCTACTCCCCTACTCCCCTACTCCCCTACTCCCCTACTCCCCTACTCCCCTACTTCCCTACTCCCCTACTCCCCCGCTCCTTAAAAAAGACTTTTTCAGCAAACCCTAATTAACTATAGACTCAAATTCGAGAGGAAAAATTTCTTCTTCTTCTTCTTCTTGAAATATATAATCAAAGTCAAATTTTAAAGCTTTAATATGGCGAGCGATCGCAAAACCACACTTAGTAACTTTATCAGTTGTAAAAGTTGCTATTACTAAAGCCACTAACTTATTTGGAGATAGTTGGGGTATTTGCACATAATAATCTCTTTTGGCAAAAAATATTCCTTTATCTTTCGGTACAATAATGCCATTAATTTGATGAGCATATTGAATTGGTTTGATATATGTTTTAAGAAAATTATCTTGATTTGTTTGAAGACGAGCTAATTTTTCATGTTGTAGCCAACTCATTGTGAACATAATCTTAATCAATTCAAATCCCAAAATATAGTTAAATATGTGATTTCTTTTTTCTGTACTAATTACTAGCTTTAAAGCAGATTCTAAATATTGTTCGGTTTGACAGCGTGCATCTTGAGCAGAATGAATATAATATTGCCTAATATAGTTTCTGAGTACATTTTCATTAATTGTAGTTTCGGCACGAAACCGTCTTAAATATTTGTTAACTCTATTAATTGTATCTATATCTTGTAGCATTTTTACTGCTAAACCATCAGCTATATAATCATCTAAAAATTCTGCTTGTTTTTCTGGAGAAGAACCACATAAAATATAAGAAAAAGATAGAACATAACGGCGTTGATTCCAAGGTAAGCGAGCTGCCCATTGTTTAACTTCTTGAGGTAGTTTATTAAATATACTATCTTCAGAATTGGCTTCAGAAAAGATATTTTGATATTTATTGTTGCTATTTTTCATTATTACTATTTTGATTTTTACAAGTGCTAATATAATGTTTTTTATTTTTGTGATTCAAATCACATTAACTATTTTTTACTATCACAGCTAATAGTAGATTTTAATCACAGACAAATCAAGGTGAAATTACATACAATAATTGTTAAAAAACCTAGTATAAAGGTTTTAAATATATAGGCAATTTTAGTTATCTAATAAAGAGTATTAACTATAATTATAATAGCTAATCAAGGAATGAAGCTATGATTTTTTTCCATACTTCTACAGATATATAATTAAATCAAGCTATTTTGAATAAAAATAGAATGCTAGACTTGATTTGTCAATAGTAAATAGCACTGCAATACATGGTATTTACATTTTAATTATCAACATTATCTTGAGTAAAAATAACTAAAAATGAAGTATAAAAACTTTTTTTGATAGTTAAAAAATCTGGTTATTTTTACTAAGAAGCTTCATAAATCAAGATATTTATCCATGTGAAATTTATAAAAAATCATAAAAAATCATAATGAACATATTTTTTTTACATTATTAAATAAAAATGTAATATTTTACTATGTTACTAAAACATTTTTATATACGATTGCACGATCAAAGAATATGAGTAAGCATTAAGCAATCAGCTAACCTTCTACGGTCGGAACTGCCTCTTACAGAGGAGCTAACGCTTTTTCCTATGGTCATGCTCCACAAATATATCGCGAAGGGAAACGTTAACAGCTATGAGTTATTAACTTATTATCACAAGTTCAGGAGGAATTAGTCTCCAAGGAAAATTAAAACTTATGAATAAATTGGTCGCCCTTAGCTAACCTTTGTAAGTCCTGTATGTTTAAAAACTGTTTGCACAGCATTCCGCACCGAAAAGCTGAATGCTAATAGGTGAATGCTTACGAATATGATAATAAAAGTTGCAAGTTTCACAGAACTATTTGTAAAATATAAACATGACAATCTAGTCTGAAATATAAAATGAAAAACTATGACAAAATAATTGATAAATGCTCTTCCATCTTAAACTTTGGATAGCATCAGCATCTAAGTATTTAATCAATGTAGATATAGCAATCCTAAATCATTTGTGATAATTTGATGGCTTAGGTGTTTCCCATTCCCTATTCCCCGTTCCCTGCTCCCTAAGACCCTAAGAGCTGATTTGTAAACTAAGCTGTTTGCGCAGCATTCCGCAGGAAAACTCTTTCTAGACTAGGGTTGCTGGAAATTACGCCCAGAAGACTTAGATATGGCTAAACTCTTGCACTGTAATAGACATTTCCAATAATAAAAAATAAAATCAATTATCCCAAAGAAATTATCAATTCTTCCCCTCCACCAGAGGGGTTAGTGGTGGGTTCCCTACTCCTGTACGGGCGAATCGCGATTCGCCCCTACTCCCTATGCATGGAGGAGATGTCTAATGTATTTATCATCTTCATATTTACTTTATAAATCAGCTCTAAGAGCTTAGGATATCTCACAAATAAGATAAAATTGATATTTATATGAAACCTAAAATTAAATTTTTCACTATGGCTAAAAATAATAATAATAAGTAGTATAGAGGAATAAAAAAAGAAAATGAGGTGAGGCAATTTATTTATGATGGTAAATAAAAAAGAGTATCAGTTCATTCAACTAAAATTAAGTGAAATAGAAAATTTATATTAGGAGACTGTAGATGTTTAACTCCACTGAACTTTTAATTGATGCCTTCATAAAACGGCTGACTAATGGCTATCGTCATACTTATGGTGGATATAAAGCAGATTATGCTGATATTATTGCCTGGGCAGCTGGAATGGCATTAGAAAATATTGCTAATAGTGATGCCCTGTATCACAATGTGGAACATACTATTCTTGTAACTTTAGTGGGACAAGAAATTTTACGCGGGAAGCATATCCGTGAAGGTGGAGTTTCTTGTGAAGATTGGCTACACTATCACATTTCCTTACTTTGTCATGATATTGGCTATGTCAAGGGTGTATGTTGTCAAGATAGAGGAGACTTAAGACTGTATGCTACAGGTATAGATGGTACGAGTGTATCTTTACCTAGAGGCGCTACGGATGCTAACCTAACTCCTTATCATGTTGACCGAGGTAAACTGTTTATTGAGGAACGCTTTGGAGGTCATAAGTTAATTGATGCAGAAGTGATTAAGCGTAACATAGAATTGACTCGTTTTCCTGTACCAGCAGATGAAGACCATCAGGATAAGGAAAACTATCCTGGTTTGGTGAGGGCAGCAGATCTAATAGGTCAGTTAAGCGACCCCCGTTATTTGCAAAAAATTAGTGCTCTTTTCTACGAGTTTGAGGAAACAGGCCAGAATAAAATACTGGGATATTATAATCCAGGTGATTTACGTCGGGGCTATCCTAAGTTTTACTGGAATGTAGTTTATAGCTACGTTAAGGATGCGATCGCTTATCTAAATCTTACTCAACAAGGCAAACAGATCGTAGCTAACTTAAGTGCGAATGTTTTCCGAGTAGAACATGATAATGCTGTTGAAGAGACTGTAGCTATCAGTTAGTTAGCGATCGAGGCAAAATTTATCTCAACGTTGGTTGAAGACCCGCGCTCTCCCGTAGGGGAGCGTCGGGATGAAAACCAATCAATAAGAGAGGTTTTACAGATGTTTTGTTAAAATGTAAGTGTTACTCAACCAAAAACCAAGGTTGAGACTACTATTGCCTTTTAATCAAGTCGCCGAGGGGCACTCGGAGACGTTAAACGGACATGGAGGAAGAGTTAGACTGGCAAGCCAGCATTTTCCAGTGAGGTGTCAACCCGCCCTGAGTCATTTGTTCAGCGAGTGTCTGTTTGAATGATGGATGGGAATCCCGCACTGTACTGTAGGTCAGCGTCGGGAGGATGTCAATACTATCTAGAGAAACCAGGTTTCTAAAGCTAATGACTGGGGAAACCTGGGTTTTTCATAGCTAGTGCAGAATGGCGGAAATAACTGACCAGTTACAAACATAATCGTCCCAAAATACCAGCTTTTCAGTTAATGAAGTTGAAAAATTGAGTATTTTGGGGCAGGGGCGAGGCAGACAAATCAACAAACCATTATTTCAAGGACTTCATCTATAATATCATGTCCGGTTGAATACTTACACTTTGGAGGTCCGAAGGCAGGAGGCAGGAGGCAGGAGGCAGAAGGGAAGAAAAGGCGCTCATGAGAAAAAGTGTTTTATCACGCTATTATCCGGAGATGATATAACTCTCCTAAACTCCTGAGTCTTAACTATTCCCTATTCCCTACCACTACCAAAAGACTTTTTCAGCAAACTCTAATTAGGGAAGAAGACTGAGCCAAATTTTCAGTAGATGTAGAAGGAAAAACCTTCAAACAATCTTCTGCAATAGATACCTTAACCTTAATTCCCATGGGCAATGCTACTTGTGGAGTTGTACGAGCAATTAACTCTTGTCCAGATTCAGTGCGTAAAGAATAACGAAATTCACGACCTAAAAATTGGCGATCGCGAATCACTACAGACCCGCCATCATCAGGTTTTAACATCAAATCTTCCTGACGAATCATTAACTCAACTTGATCGAACTCATCTAAGCTACCAACTTTTCCACAAAATAAATGATTATCTGTTAATTCAAAACCTCCAAGATCCGTTTCCCACAACTGACCTTGACGACGTGCAGATAAAAAATTAGCCTGAGTTACAAATTCAGCCACAAACTGAGAAGCAGGTTCAGTATAAATATCTTCCGGAGTACCAAACTGTTCCACACATCCAGCTCGCATTACTACCACTTGATCGGAAATAGCCATTGCCTCTTCTTGATCGTGAGTAACAAAAATTCCCGAAGCACCAGCATTTTTGAGAATATCTCGTAATTCTTGCCGTAATCTGATTCTGACTTGTACATCCAAATTACTCAAAGGTTCATCCAATAATACTAAAGCTGGATTTGGTGCCAAAGCACGCGCCAAAGCTATCCGTTGCTGTTGACCCCCAGAAAGTTCGTGGGGATAACGACTTTCCAAACCAGACAAACCAACTAACTCCAGAGCATCTGCAACCTGATGATTAATTTGCCTGCTTGACTTTTTGCCAGAATTATGTAGGCCGAATGCAATATTTTTGGCTACCGTCAGATGGGGAAATAAAGCATAATCTTGGAAGACCATACCAACATCTCGTTTCTCCGGTGGCACCCAATCATTTACACCAGCAACTACTCGCTCATTAATAGTAATAATACCTGACTGTGGTTGCTCAAATCCAGCAATCATTCTCAATAAAGTTGTTTTGCCACAACCTGAAGGCCCCAATAACCCTAGTATATCCCCTTGATACAGTGTTAAATTGACATTTTGGACCGCAGGGGTAGCAGCGCGAGAAAATTGTTTGCTGACACTCTCCAAACAGAGAATTAAAGATTGGGCCATTTATTGTTTAACCTCCCTTAAATTCTTAAAATTATCTCTAGAACATTATTGACTCCTCAATTATATTAACCTAATTTTTAAGAAATGTTCTCATTAAGTTTCTGGAAATTTTTCTAAGAGGCTGTTTATAGCGCTACGCACTACGCGCTAGGGAACAGGGAACAGGGAACAGGGAACAGGATTTTAAGATTGAAAAATGTCCTAACTAATTGTTGTAGTGCTATATCAACAAAAGATTAAGGTAGGGTTTGTGACAATATTCTTTAGGACTTACGCATAAATGCTATTAGTAGTGGACTGACACAGCTAAAACTGTGCATTAGCTTTTAACTTGAAATTCTTACTTTTGAATGCATGACTTTTGGCTTTTGAATTGAATCTAATGCACCATTTAAGGTGTGTCAGTCCAGTAGGGTGCGTTAGCGCTAGCGTAACGCACCTAAGCACCATATGTAGTGCCTTTGCGTAAGTCCTGTTCTTAATTCTTACAACTTCTGAAATTAACGATAGAACTCCGTTCCGCTTTCGGTGTGGAATGGCAAACACGATTGGTTTGACAGCTCACGCACTGCTTCCTGTGGGAGATGTGCGTTATTAGCACCCTACACCCGACATGGTTTATATTTATTTGACAAACACTCTCTAATGTATAAAGTCAAAATGTTTGATAATGTGAAAAAAATTAACTATTTCAACTGGAATGCTTGGACAGTATTTGTCATAGCGATCGCCTTTTTAATCTCAACTCCCGTACTATTCGTTCTCAGGAGTATTTTCTCGGATACAGGAGAAATTTGGAGTCATTTAGCTTCTACAGTTTTACCCCGTTATCTCCTAAACTCCTTCATCTTAATGGTAGGAGTAGGTAGCGGAGTTATCATCATCGGAGTAGGAGCAGCATGGTTAGTCACAATGTGTCGCTTTCCAGGTAGTCGCATTTTTGAATGGGCGATGCTGTTACCATTGGCAACTCCCGCCTATGTTCTGGCCTACACCTACACAGAATTACTAGAATTTTATGGGCCTGTACAAATGTGGTTGCGAGAGGTATTTGGTTGGGCAAGTGTTAATGATTATTGGTTCCCATAGATCCGA
>NZ_JAAHHG010000557.1 GCF_010692555.1 Okeania sp. SIO3B5
CGAGACATTAAACGGACGTGGAGGCAAGCATAAGACTAACGTCAAGCTAGCAGCAGCCAGTGTTAGCGGAGCTTTGCGAAGCGCAAAACGTCAACCCACCGAAGAGCTATGGTTCAGTAGGAATCTCCGCGCCTTCAGGCCGGAGAGGATGTCAATGATACTTTAGAAGCCTGATCGTACAGCGATATCTTACCGTTTTATCAAGTGGTTAGATGAAAACATCGACATATTTACCGCTAATAAAGAGAGTTTAGGGTTTGTTTGGGTTTGAAATTTGCTAAAGTCCCGTTAGCCTGTATGACAAAAAAGCGAGTTTGGAAATATGCGTCGAACTTATAAGGCTATAGCGTTGATGAGTACAAACCGTTCCATAGCTTCGACTTTTCTGTGAAATTGTTGTTGCTGTTTCTTTGGATATCGACTGAGAATTAAGTCTTTCGGCCGCCCCTGAGTCGGGAGCATATCTTTCATCCAAAACCGATAGCTAAAACCAGGTATGGGGTTGAATCAAGTTGCGGAAAGTAACTTCAATCTTAAAACGCCAACTGTAAGCAGTTAAAATTTCTACTGCGGACGCGGACAGAGTGACATCGATTGAAAGCAGAATTATTTGTTTCCCTTCCGGCCACACAGCTAGGACAAAACGCACATGCATGAACAGGAGAATCCCAGTGCAAATCTATGGCGCGATATCTGAGTGTCACCATCTTGCCGTAAAGTAGTATAGTTTCTGTAGTGAAGCAGTCTTTCTGATTAAAAAAGTTGCGTAATTTGACTGATTCACCCCAGATGCGAGGTCTGCCACGACTGCGTTTAAGCGGTGGTGTTGGTAAAGGAGCTTTGCCGAGTGCATTGATTCGTACTCTGGTAATTAATCGGAGATTGTGCTTCCTCAACTCTTCAATCAACTGTTTAGAAGCAAAGTATGCATCAAGGATGATATAACTACCAGCATGGATAAGTTCTGCGCACAAACTAGACATTCGATCTACTATTGTAGTTTCATCATCCTCAGTCGTCTTGATACCATCTTGTAACCCCAAAGTTACAGGAACCGCTTTCAAACAAGAGCCTGCTTCTAAGAGTAAGGTGATAACTCCAATAACATACATTTTTCAGCATTTATCTGGAGATTTCATCACTATAACCTCTATAAGTTTCATCGCCATCAATAAATTGACGACCACATTCTACACAAATATAGTTTTGCTTTCCTTTCTTTTGGCCATTTTTATTGATGTTATATCAAATCCGGTTAAACAGCCATAGAATGGTTAAGTCTTTAGAATTCTGAATTCTGAATTCTGAATTCTGAATTCAGGAGAAGAAAGAATTAGAAAGATGAGCGTAGTTATGATAATCGGATAATTTTTTTATGCCCAATTAAGCGGATTTGATGTTAGTTGATTGACCGATTTGGACATTCCATAATTTTTCTGCCTAATTAGCGTTGGCGGAGCCTAGCGGCAGCTATATCGCTCCTTTCTCAAATCATATCGTGTCCGGTAGCATCGTTTATGTATAAAATCAAGGTGACAATAGGAGAAAACCTTCTGCCTCCTGCCTCCAGCATAGCTGCCTTCCTTCCACCAAAGTCTAATTATTCAACCGGACATGATATCATACCTTAATTCACCAACCGCCGTTTTTTCCACTAAGAACTTTGTACTGTCCAGTATTAGACATCTCCAATAATAAAAAATCAAATCAACTATCGTACAGAAATTATCAATTCTTTCCCCCTACTGCCTACTGCCTACTACCTACTGCCTCTTTTCTGGAGATGTCTATTGAAGACGTTAAATTTGACAATAACGTTGTAAACCTGCTGTTTCCTGACTATATGCCTCCATATCAATTTTCACAGGTTCGACATTCCAAATTTCCTGACAATATTCATTAATAGTACGGTCAGCAGAAAATTTACCCATATTAATAGAGTTAATAATCGACATTCGAGTCCAATATTCGGGATTACGATAAGCCTGATTAACTCTTTCCTGACAATCAATATAAGCTTGATAATCAGCAAACAACATATATTCATCTTTTCCTAGTAAAGATTCTACAATTGGATGGAATAAATGTGGTTTACCAGGTGAGAAATAACCAGAAGCAATACGGTCAATAACCTGTCGTAATTCTTGGTTAGAAGTATAGTATTGTTCCGGATTATATCCCTGATATTTTAATGCTTTAACTTCTTCAACATTCAATCCAAATAAGAAGAAATTTTCAGCACCAACAGCTTCGCGAATCTCAATATTTGCCCCATCAAGAGTACCAATAGTTAAAGCACCATTTAGGGAAAATTTCATATTGCCAGTACCAGAAGCTTCCTTTCCAGCAGTAGAAATTTGCTCAGAAAGATCGGCTGCTGGATAAATTCGCTGACCGATAGATACAGAGAAATTAGGCACAAAAACTACCTTGAGACGATCGCGTACATCTGGGTCATTATTAACTATGTCCCCTACAGCATTAATCAATTTAATGATTAATTTTGCCATATAATAACCTGGTGCTGCCTTCGCGCCAAAAATGAAAGTGCGATGCAAAATATCCACATCTGGATTCTGTTTAATCCGATTATAAAGGGTAATAATATGCAGCACACTCAACAGTTGACGTTTGTATTCATGGAGTCGTTTTACCTGAATATCAAACAGAGAATTAGGATTAACTACAATTCCTATTTTTTGCTGAATATAAGCAGCTAAATCTTGCTTATTTTCATGTTTAATCTGACTCCAATTATGACGAAATTCTAGGTCATCAATAAACCTCTCAAGCTGCTTAATTTCCTCTAAATTTTTAATCCAATTTTTGCCAATTTTATCTGTAATTAGTAATGCCAACTTCGGGTTACTAATTAATAACCAACGACGGGGAGTGATACCATTAGTTTTATTCGTAAATTTCTCCGGCCAAAGTTCGTAGAAATCTCTCAAAACGTCTGTTTTCAACAGTTGAGTATGCAATGCTGCCACACCATTGATAGCATGAGCGCCAGCACAAGCTAAATGAGCCATCTGCACGCGTTTTTCAGGAAATTCTTCGATCAGTGACATCCGTGCCAACCGCCCATCATCTCCCGGATAACGTTTCTTAACTTTTTCTAGGAAACGGAAATTAATTTCGTAGATAATTTCAAGATGTCGTGGTAGCAGAGTTGCGAACATACTGACAGGCCAACGCTCTAGAGCTTCTGACAGAAGTGTATGGTTAGTATAGCCAAAGGTATTTTGAGTAATATTCCAAGCTTTTTCCCACTCAATATCATGCTCGTCTACTAACAGGCGCATTAATTCAGCAACACCGATAGAGGGGTGAGTATCATTGAGTTGAATGGCTGCTTTTTCGTGGAAGTTGTCTAAATTTGGATTCCGTGACAAGTGAGTACGAATGATATCTTGCAGAGAACAACTGACGAAGAAATACTGTTGCTCTAAGCGCAACATTTTGCCTTGAAATATATTATCGTTGGGGTAGAGAACTTTAGAAATATTTTCAGATAAAGTTTTGTCTTCAACGGCGCGGTTATAGTCACCGGAGTCAAAAACTTGCAGGTCAAATTCATTACTTGCTTTGGCACTCCAGAGGCGTAGAGTATTCACTGTGTTGGTATTGTACCCAGGAACAAGAGTATCGTAGGGCATTCCAATGACTGTGCGTGCAGGTATCCATCTGACCCGATAATTACCTTGTTTGTCTGGGTATGCTTCTGTGTAACCACCGAATTTTATTTCCACTTGGTTTTCATGGCGAGGAATTTCCCAAGGGTTGCCCAGACTTAACCATTTGTCTGGCTGTTCAACTTGATAGCCGTTTTGAATTTGTTGTTTGAAAATGCCAAATTCATAACGAATGCCGTAGCCTACTGCCGGAATTTCTAGGGTGGCGAGAGAGTCTAGGAAACAAGCTGCTAGACGGCCTAAACCACCATTGCCTAAACCTGGTTCTGGTTCTTTTTCGATCAAGTCATGAAGTTCAAGACATGATTCTTCGAGAGCTTGACGGGCAACTTCCCAACAACCTACATTGACTAGGTTTTTAGCTAGTTGGCGACCCATAAGAAATTCGGCTGAGAGATAGTATACTGTTTTGACGTTTTGATGGAAGTATGTTTTTGTGGTTTTGAGCCAACGGTGCAACAGGCGGTCACGCACTGTATATGCTAAGGCCATATAGTAATCATAATTGGTAGCAAATTCTATATCTTTCCCCTGTAAATAATATAAGTTATCGGCGATCGCTCGTTTGATGGTATCGAGGTTAGTGCCTGTGCGATCGTCTTCTACTTGAATTTTTACTTTTTCTGTGTACGATGCACTCTGATCTTGGTGTACTTCTTGCATAATTCTAGAATTTGGTAATCTGACAATTTATTGACAACATTCAAAGCAAATTTACCGAATAATTAATAATTAATAATTAAATAATTCTGGTTTAAAGCTGACCCTTTTAAGAGGAAAAAGCGGTCGAGGGATGGCGTTTTGCTCCGCAACATATAAAGCGGAGCGGCTCTTTCACTCTTCGGGTCTCCTCGCCATATCTAATCGACCAAGAGAAAAGAAAATATTCCTTATATTCAATTCCGTAACGGTTTTAACCAGAGGTAATTATCAATTATCAATTATCCATTAATGAAAGGGCTTTTTAATAATTAGTTCAGTCCCCATATTCTGATGAAAAGCTCTATTTTTAGTTAACTTTTCATTTAGTATCAGGATTACTTCAGCTTATATCTGGTAGTTTTTTTATGTTTTAATAATAAACCCATTTGATTACCTTTCATAGATATTAAGTTTCATTATTTTAATTTATTTCTATATCAAATCCAAAATATTTTAGTATAGTATAAGGTTTTTTCCAAAAAATTTAGATTGATTTTCTGATTTGATTTATTGACAAATTTTTAGTTGTGGTAAATTTTAAAGAAAAGATAAAATATTAGATAAATTTAAAAATAATAGAGTATATTGTCGAGGTTTTAAATTAAAAAAAAGAAAACAGAGAATCAAAAATAGAATAACTGAATATTTAACATCTTCTGACCTATGAGTAATATGACTTATAGTTCAGTTTATCCGATAGAAGTAGTAGAAATAGCACAATTAAATTAATATGATATTGGGAGAAACGATTGATTTTTTCTACTATTACTTAACACCTTATTTGATTAATGTATTATTTCTCATATAGCAGGGAACGGGCAAAAGTGGGAAAAACATTTCCCTGTCTAGTGATTGTTTTTGCCGATAATCTTATTAAAATACCATGAGATAATTAACTAAAATTCAATAAAAACTCAGTGGTGGAAAGTATCCAAGTATTAATCTTTAATGATTGAGAAATACAGTTATTAGGAAGAACTTGTACTACTCATTTAGCGATCGCTTATGCTCAAGTATGCTCAAGGACTAAGATTAGTTTGTTGCTCTGGTTTTGTCTGAGAATGAACTAGACAGTAGCACGCATAATTAGGGTCTGCTGAAAAAATTGGTTGGTGGGGGTAGGACACGGGGAGGCACCAGACGTAGGGACGCAGAGATGGGGAGAACAGGCAAAGGTTTCGGCCATTTTATCTGAAGAAATTTTCTCGAATTTCAGCAGAAAATTTTAGTATCTTGAGGCAAATAATATCATGTCCGGTTAAACAGTGATAAATAAATAACTACGGAGGAGTCAGTCCTCAGGAGGAAAGAGGGAAGAAAGAAGAACAACTAGAGTTGAAGGAAAAAGTTTTTTATAACTAATTATCCGGACATGATATAAGAGCTATAAACTTGAAGATAAACTGAATATAAAAAGCTCTATTAGCGTAAGCTATCCTGACTTTTAGCTTTATTCAGTAAGCCTTAATTAGGGTTTGCTGAAAAAGTATGAGTGATCAGGGGAGGAGTCAGGAATCAGGAGTCAGAATAAATAGGAATTATAGAGGAGGTAGTTGGAAAAATTATCCCTGGATTGTTCTGCCATAATCATCCCAAAATACTTACTTTTTGAGCTTGAAGCACCGAAAACCAGGCACTTTTTTCAATCCTAAAAAAACTAAAGCCAATATCAGTCAATGCTTTTAGATTTAATTAGTAAGCCTTAATTAACATCAGATACAAAAATTATAGTCATTCTGAATAAGACTGATTCTGCTGAAACTCTTTCAAGGTAAGAAACCCTTATCTCAATCTGGTAGTCCTGCATGGTAATGGTAGAAGATATATATTTTTTAATTTCTCCCACACTCCCAATCCCCCAATCTCCCAATCTCCCCATCTCCCAATCTCCCCATCTCCCAATCTCCCAATCTCCCCATCTCCCCCTCCCCCCATCTCCCCCTCCCCCCCTCCCCCCCCCCCCCCCCCCCCCCCCCCCCCCCCCCCCTCCCCCCCCCCCCCCCCCCCCCCCCACTCCCCCCCTCCCCCCCCCCCCCCTCCCCCCACA
>NZ_JAAHHG010000558.1 GCF_010692555.1 Okeania sp. SIO3B5
GTTCCCGTATGCCCTACGGTACAGTTTAAACCTTAAAAAAATTTTGGTTCTCTGATACTTGTTGCTTAGAGCTTTTCCATACACAAGCATTCCTGTGCATGCGCCCCCTAACTCTAGTTTTCAAGGTACTAGTTTGCTACGATTAGTAGCTAGGTTTTTAGAGCGGTTGAATACCTTTGCCGCTTTTATAAGTGTAACATAAAGTTGCCCTAAAAGGGCAAGGCTTTAAACCCAATTTTTCGGTAAATTAATTAAGATTGTAGTCTTAGATGAGAAAAATTTACCTAACACCTAACACCTAACACCTGCTACCTATACCTAATACAGGATGGCAGAAATAACTAACCAGTTACAAAATCCTAAAAGCCTTACCAAGCAATACTTTTAACTTTTAACTTTTGAATGCATGACTTCCGCGTAGCGGCACTAATAATATGGATTTACGTTATCTCATTCCCTTTTTCGACCCCAAAGTCCAAACATGGGCGATAGAAGCTAGACTATTGCGATGGTTAACATTCCTCTGGTTATTTATCGGTCTAGTAGTATTATTTTCAGCCTCCTATCCCAGTGGTGCAACAGAATATGGAGACGGTCTATACTTTTTTAAAAGGCAGTTAATATGGGCCTTAGTAGGAATGGTGGGATTTAATGTAATTGTCTATACCCGCTTATCTACTATGCTGCAAACTGCCAAAATAGGTTTAATTCTCATACTAACCCTACTACTTCTCACCCTAATACCAGGAATAGGAACCACAATTAATGGTGCAACTCGCTGGATATCATTAGGTCCAGTACTTATTCAACCATCTGAACTAATGAAACCTTTTTTAGTGCTACAAGCAGCTCATTTATATAGTAAATGGAATCGCTTGACTTGGTTAGTGAGAATAATTTGGTTATGTACTTTTTCTCTAATCCTAGCATCCATCTTGCTACAGCCAAACTTAAGTACCACCGCCTTATGTGGCATGATTCTATGGTTTATTGCCTTTGCTGCAGGACTACCTTACTTTTATCTGGGAGGTATTGCTTTAGCTGGATTTCTTTTAGCTACCATTAGCGTCAGCATCAATGATTATCAGAGGAGACGAGTTCTTTCTTTTACAAATCCTTGGGCAGATTCAATGGGGGACGGTTATCAGTTAATTCAAAGTTTATTAGCAGTAGCTTCTGGAGATATTTGGGGTAGTGGTTTCGGGTTATCTCAGCAAAAGCTACATTTTCTTCCTATTCCATATAGTGACTTTATATTTTCTGTTTATGCTGAAGAGTTTGGTTTTGTGGGAGCCTTACTACTGTTACTTTTATTAGTTACATACAGTATTATTGCTTTGAGAGTTGCCTTAAAAGCTACTAGAATGGAACATCAACTTGTAGCTATTGGAGTAATGATAGCTTTAGTCGGTCAGTCTTTCTTGAACATAGGTGTTGCGACTGGGATACTGCCAACTACAGGTTTACCATTGCCAATGTTTAGTTATGGCGGTAGTTCAATGATTGGTAGTTTGTTGCTAGCTGGACTATTAGTTAGGGTAGCCAGAGAAGAAAATCAGGCAGATGTTTTAATCTTGAAAGAACGTCGCTTAAGAAGGCAACGCTATGTTTCAACAATTAATAATTAATAATTAATAATTAATAATTAGGGCTTGCTGATTAAATCTAAAAGCCTTTGCCAGTAAAGATTTTAGAGATTTTAGGTATCAGGAATGTGCGAACTTTTAGGCTACTGAGGTTCAAAAATTGAGCATTTTTGGCTGACTATGACAGAAGAATCACTCTTACTATTTTCCGACCAACTTCTCTGTAACTCCCCTAATCCTAACTCCTAACTACTCCCTACTCCCTTTTTCCCCTCCAGGGAGGGGGAGGGGCGAGGGGTGGGTTCCTACTCCCTACCTCAACCACTCATACTTTTTCAGCAAACCCTAATTAATTATTACCTCAAGAGTGAAAACGGAATTGATTGACTAATCATGAAAAATTTTTCTTCTCTTGGTCGATTGGATATGGCGAGGAGACCCGCTCTTGACAGAGCCGCTCCGCTTTATATGTTGCGGAGCAAAACGCTATCCCTTGACCGCTTGTTTCTCCTTGTAAAGCGACAGCTCGCGACGCAGCCAAGGAGAGGCTTTAAACCTTAATTGTTCGGTAATAGAAATATCCAGAAAAGAGAAAGTAGGAAGTAGGCAGTAGGAGGAAAGAATTGATAATTTATGTTTGATAATTGATTTTATTTTTTATTATCACGCCTATGTCTAATAAATAGGGCTTGCTGAAAAAGTCTTTTGGTAGGGGTAGGAGACAGGAGACAGGAGACAGGAGACAGGAGAAATTGGAGTTTATAGGAGGTAGGAGAAAGAATTGTAAGAATGATTTTTCTGCCCAACTATGCGCCTAAAATACTAACTTTTTGAGCATAAATAGCTGAAAAATTTGCACTTTTTAAAGGCTCCAAAAAGGCTTTAGTCTTTATATATCAATGCTTTTAGATTTAATCAGCAAGCCCTAAATATCTTCAGAAAATAGGAAAACCAGAACTGTGAAAATCCTGTATGGATAAAAATAGATTTTATTTTTGATTTGTGGAGATTCCTTATAATTTATTCGAGTAAGTTTAGTAATTAGTATTACTGGCAAATCCAAACAAATCTGATGAGTATGCAAAAGCTTCATTTTTTAATATCAGATGACGGTCTTTATCTCTATCGATCCATCCTTGCTGTTGTAATTTTCCCAGAATTCTCGTGACAGTTACTCGCGTTGTACAAATTGCACCAGCAATATCTTGATGAGTCAAGCGAATACTCAACCGAGTACCATCACTCACGGGTTGACCAAATTCTTGCTTTAACAATAATAGTAACTGATGCAGACGGTCTTCTACTCGTCGTTGTCCGGCGATCGCTAACAAAGCCTCTGTTTGCCGAAACCGTCTTCCTAATTGAGGTAACAATTCTTGAGCTAATTTTGGAGAAGCCTCTATCTCGATCATTGTATACCACATTAAACAAACATCAGACAAAGCATTTGCCCGATAAGTTTGCAAGTGGGAAAAACAACTGCCAAAGCACATAGAAGGTCCACCCCATCCGAGTAGACCTTCTTCGCCTGCTGGATAAAGAGTACTGAGTCGCACTAAACCCTGACAAATTTGCCAAATACCTTGCGACATTAAAGGTATTGTTTCTCCTTTATTAAAAAAGTGTAGATGACGTTCAGGACTTTCATTATACCTATTATTCTCTATAATTGCTCTAGAAGTTTGAGCCATATTTATACATTCCAGTTTACTATACTGGTTTTATATACATAAAATTTACCCTATCTTAGCAAGGTAAAGATTAGGTAATTAAAAGATTAGTAACAGGTTAAGCTTTAAGAACTCAGCAATCAGAAGTCAGAAGTCAGAAGTAAAAATTCGTGGCTAGTTTTAATCTCCCACTAATTTTAATTCACTCAAATGAAATTTATAGGCCAATACGGTTCAGTTAAGGATTTTTTTTGCAGTTCTTTAGTTTGAAAAGCCTATCTAATGGTTCCACATTATAGGAGTTTTCGTCTTAACTGAACCGTATTGATTTATAGGCAAGAGTAATATAGAATCCAATTATATAAAATGTGTTTATCATTCTATAATTACTTCAATATTAAATCTCCCCTACTCCCTTACTCCCCTACTCCCCTACTCCCCTACTCCCCTACTCCCCTACTCCCTTACTCCCCTACTCCCCTACTCCCTACTCCCCTACTCTCTACTCCCAATCCAAACTTATGCCACAGGTCGCAATAATTCAGAGCGGAAATTTTGTCGAACTTGAATATTAAGATATCGTCTTTGTAAAACCTGCCATTTTCGCCATGCTTGATGCCAACTTTGTTGTATTTGCTTCTCTAAAGTAGGAAGAACTTTGTCGATTTTAGATTGCAAAACATTTTCCAGAAATTCTCTTAAAACAACACTATCTTGAAGATCGCCGAGATATTCCTGAATTTCTTTCATATCTTTTAAATAAGCTTCATAAGTCGGACCATAAAATTCCGTAAACAAGCTCATCTGGTAACGAACCCGTTTTACTTCCTTGCGCAGATCATGTAGATTTTCCTCATCTTGATCGCTAAGACTTATAAAAGAAACATCATTATTAATTTTGACAACGTGATGCTGAGAATTAGTTTTTTGTAGTAAAAAATCCTGATTATTACTTGTTTCTAAATCCTCTTTTTCAAGACCTACCAACCAGCCAGGATGAAGCAGTAATTGACTAACTTCAGGTAATAATAAATCTGGTAATACCTCTTGAATAGGCAGGCGAGAAATACTTGTATAAATTGGGTTATCCAACCATTCCTGCAATTTCTTCTTCAACATTAAATAACTCTTATTTCCCAGTATTCCTCGTACTTTTTTAAAAGATTGACGACGTTTTTTTCGTAACTGCTGCATAACCTTCTCTAACTCTGCTTGTTCTTGAGCAGGTAAATTTGGTTGATAGCGATTTTGAAGCGCTTCTAAAAGAACATCTAAATCTCTTAAACCCCCTAAACAACGAGCAATTTTACCAATCTTTCGATCTTGAGCTGCTTTCGGCAAAGTGACAACTGGCCTAAAACCCCGAGCAGCAGAGCGCAAGCGACGCATACCCACACGCATTTGATGTAGCTCCTCCGGGTCTCGGTCTTTGAGTACCTCTGGTTCATGTCTGAGGGTTTTCTGAAAATGCTTTTCAAAAGCTAAGGATGCCCAGTCTCCAAGACTATTTACTTTCGGCAATACTTGTGTTGTCATAGTTAATTAAAACCCTAACTCAACTTTTACAGTTACGTCTACGATATTCTGAAAAACTTTTATAATAACACTTTTTGTTGCTTTTTAACAGACTTCCTTGTCTATTTTGATTTCCCAACAACTCTGTTATTATGAGCTACACTTTCAAGTATGAAAAAGTATGGTGTAAATAATAAAAAAGTATTTTGATCGATTAAAATAATTTAAGTTAAAGATTCAGGCTTATTTAACAAAAATTTGTCTAATAATCAACTGTTTGATGCTAAAGCCCAAAAATATAGACTATCCTAGACAAATATTGACAAAATGTCTAGGATTATGAAACAATCGCGAAGAAGGCAGAAAAATTAGCAGTCAGTGTCAAAGCAAAGCACAAATATTGTTGACATCTCTAGACAAACCATGCTAACCTTGAGTGATATAATTCAATATTAATAATGGCTAAAAATCACGGTTCCTTGATAGGTATAGAAACAAAAATTGAATATAATCCTATACTTGAGGAACTCGGAGCATTGTATGAATCCTGGAAACGCTCTGGTATTAACTGGATGCAAACAGAGAAATTATCAGAATCCGAACTAGAAAAGCGAAGTAATGAAAAAGTTTAACATTCAATGGGCATGGGCTGATTCAATTGCCACTGAAGCACGAACATGTTTAAACCAATTAAAAATAGCTAAAAATCACCATATTTCTAAATTAGAGTTACAAATCCAAGCTAAAACAACTGCGACAAAAAAACTCATCATTAAACTAGAAAAAACTTTAAAATTAGCAAATAAAAAAGGTTTTCCACATATACAAGCTCGGAAGAAATTTCAGAATAAATTGCTAGGTTTAAAGAGTAAAATTCATAAAATAGCTAACCTGAAACGAAAATTAAAGCAGTTAAAAAATACAGAACGTTTACATATTTGCTTTGGCTCATCGAAATTATTTAATGCTCAACATAATTTATCAGAAAATGGATATAAAACCCTAGATGAATGGAGTGATTATTGGAGAAAAAAACGCTCAGGTAGGTTGTTATATGTGGGAAAATCTCAGCCAGGCGGTGGAACTATGCTCAAAGTTTTCCCATTACAAGAGGAAGGTTTATATCAACTACAAGTTCAACTACCTAGACCGTTACAGGATAAATATGGTCAGAAAGTACAGCTAGAATTTAGTGTTTCAGATAGGAATGGCAGATCTAGAGCCACAGATTTAGATTATGCCATAAACAATTTAAAACCAATCACAATTTCTATTTTTCGTAGAGAACATAAACAGGATAATTGGTATATACATCTTTCTACTTATGTACCAGAAATACCAGTAGTTCATACTAGAAAAAATGGTTGCATAGGTATTGATTTTAATGCTGATTCAATTTCAGTTACTTATGTTAAATGGGATGGCAACGTTGAATATTTAAAAGAAATACCTAGAGAGTGGAAAAATCAAACTATAGGGCAACGACAAGCATCCATGAGAAATATCGTTTGTCAAGTTGTGTTCTTAGCGGAATTTTTTAAATGTGCTATTGCCATTGAGTCTCTAGATTTTACCAAGAAAAAGGCTAAGATGAGTGGATATTGTAAAGTTTACAATGAGATGCTGTCTAACTTGTCTACAGGAATGTTTAGAGATACTTTAGAATC
>NZ_JAAHHG010000559.1 GCF_010692555.1 Okeania sp. SIO3B5
TAAAATGCGCTCTAGCTCTATATCTCAATGCTTTTAGATTTATTCAGCAAACCCTAATTATAGAGTTATAAACATACACTATATAACCGAATTCTATATCACAACAAAAAGTACAAGCTTTTCGCCTCTAAAAGCTCAAAACATAAGGAACAAGGAAAGACTGAAGTTGGAAAAGTGTTGTGTTGTCTGAATTTTAAGCTTTTGATACGTCCTAACTTTTCCTTCAACGACTACAACTTCTGAATCTTGACTACTACTTTACACTCAAAAAACTTTTTTACTAAACCCTAACTATTGTATTATATCAAGATTTATGCTATTGAATTACCAATATAAACACCTCTTCCAAAAAATAGAAAATTAAAGCATAGTTCTCAGGGGACGAGGGTTTGAATGATGAAAGTAGTCTTTTAGATTTTAGCTAAATAAAAAAAAATAGTATAAAAATGACAATAGGGAAAAAATATTATGAACAAGCAACACTGGTTAGATATAAGTGAATATGTCTGCCTAGCAGGTTCAGTTTTAGGAACCATTGCTTCAGTTACTTCTGGACAGGCAATATATGCAGCAGCACCTTTAACTTTGGCCTTATCTGCAAGTGTAGCTAATAGAAAGCGCCTAGATAAATTGCAACAACAAGAACAAAAAGTTGCACTTACAGATATTCAGAAAACCTTCCTAGAAGATTTGGATAAAGTTGATACTCAGACATCTAAATTACAAGAAACACTGAATCTTCAAACCGAGGAACAAGAAAAGAAATTAGAAGTAATAACAGAAGAGCTGAAGCAACAATTAGTTGCACAGAGGGAAAATATAGAGTGGCAAATTCAGCAACAAAGGAATACATTACAGGAAGTGATAAATGCAATACCAACTGAACTACAACAACTCGTTCAACGTTTAGAACCATTAGAAAGTCAGCAGAAAGAAATCATTAGTAAACGCTTACCTTGGACAGTTTCAGCCATTGAAGAATTACAAGATAGAACTGCTGCCATAGCACCCTTAGAAAGTAACTTTGGTCATATTAGTAGAAATCTGCAAATTTTGAATAATCGTGTTGATAGTCTGCCTCAACCAGAGTATTTTGGTAAAATTGAAACAGCTATTACTTCAGTACAAAAGCGACTTGATTTGAATCCTATCAACCTTCAAAGTGCAGTGCTGACAGATGCAGATTTCAGTGATATTTATCTCAAAAATGCCAAACTAATAGATGCTAACCTCAGTGGTGTTAACTTGGGTGGTGCTTGTTTAAATAATGCAAATCTCACAGATGTTAACCTCAGCAATGCTAATTTAACAGGTGCAGATTTGGCAGTTGCTAATCTATCTTATGCAAACTTGAATCATGCTGAACTTGGCCAAGTTGATTTGTCTGGTGCTAACCTCAGTGGAGTAGATTTATCATCAGCTAACCTCAGTGGTGTTAATCTTTCGTCTGCTAATCTCACAGATGCAGATTTAAGTAATGCTAACCTCAGTGGTGCAAACCTAACTAACGCTAATCTCAGTGGAGTTATTCTCAGTGATGCAGATTTAAGTAATGCTAACCTTAGTGGTGCTAATTTGTCCCATGCAGGTTTAAATAATACTAATCTCAGTAATGCAAATCTTTGTGCTGCACAATTGTGGTGTGCTGATATCAGTGATGCTGACTTAACTGGTACACTCATAGATCAAAACACTAAATTAGACAAAGAAACTCAAGAGCAATTACAAAGAGTAAGTCATAAAACAAAGAATCAAAATCTTCATGGTTATGGTACAAAAGTAACTGATATTAATCATAATGGCGTTCATTTGATGAGTCCTAATTTTTTGGAAGGAAAATCAAATGATAGCGATAGCGTTGTTGTTCAATCCTCAATTATTGAGACAAATTAGTAAGGTAAACCAGTCGCGGGCAAGATGCCCGCACTACAAGCATTTTAGATTTCTATTATTAGTATGTATTTCCTGTTCCCTGTTCCCTTAAGACCCGAAAACTGGTAATCTCTAGATATTAATACTCTGAGGAATTTGAGAAGGTAGCAAATACCTATACTGTGGGCGATTCAAATTACGCTGCTCAATAGTCGCTTCAACTTGATTCAGATTTTCCTGAAACTTCTCAAGTAGAGGTTTCACCTTGGAATCAGTAAAATGATTTTTTGGATACTCACCCAGTGTCGTGTAATAGACAGACCCCAGTAAATATGTAAGATTCAGTTGCCCTTGTGCCTGCTCTAGAGGAGGCAGCAAATCCAAATAATCTTGCTCGCTCACTTCACCTTTGAGAATTGAGCTAGGCAAATAACCAGCTAATGGAACTGCTGGAGCATAAGACATTATATCTTTCTGGGGAAAATTAACAGCAGCGTGTTGAGCACTAGCAGTAAAAATAATTAACGTCACAGCATTAATCAAATACTTTCGTGTCTTAATACCTCCATCCTCACCGAAATCAGGTACACGAGCACCATCAAAAGCCATAACTTCACCTGCCCAAGCTTGTAGTCGCCGATCTGCCTGAACCTCTTCATCTCTAGAATAGTAAAGACTCAGATAATTTGAAACCCATTGATGAATAGCATTCCAAAGTAACAGAGCATCATCCCGATAAGGATAAACAGGAAGTAAATTAGAATCGTCAACCCCGCGCTGTTTCAGTTGCTCCGGTAACATAGCTTGATTAAAACCATAACTCTGTAACCCTAACACTGCCAAAACACGAGAGTTATCAATAGTAGATGAAAGTAAACCATCGACTCCTTCCTTAGGAGCAATTAAAATCCTGTGAGCACCATCGTTAATTAGTAAAGTACCTTCAAAGTGAGGACGCAACAGCAAACTTAAGCAATGATTTTGGGGGAGTTGGCGATGGGTAGGTGGAATAAATGATCCGACAAATAAATGAGTTCTCCCTAAATGACTCACTGCCTCGTGAAAGTTAGCATCTACTATCTCTACAACTGTTTTGGCAAATAACCAAGCATACTTAGAAGAGTTGGGAGTAAAGATGGGGTTATCTGCTCCTGGGGTTTGACCGCATTGAATAGCTACAGGACGTAATTTACGGTTTGGATCTGAACCTTTTGGCACTGCGAATAAAGCTAGAGGAGCATAAATATACTTTTGGTATTTATTGGGATAAGTACCATTAAGAGCTCCTTCCAAAATTTTATAGTCTGCTAGATAGAGTCGCCCTTCTTTTCCTGCTGCTGCTAATGAATCATCTTTACCCATAACTTCCTGATATTGAGTCTCCGTCACCGGAAAACGTTCGTCAAGACTAGATACCTGCTGGATCATTAGGGGGTTATAACCTGCTAGTCGCATATAAGCGAATACTTCATCTTCTTCAAAAGTATAGGCGATGCTCGGTATCCCTCCTGTTTCTGGGAATAGCTCTTTATAGGAGAAGAGCTTTTGATAATCTTCAAGGCTCGTTACATGACCTTCTGGACTTCCTTCCTTTAATACTTTTAGAGCTTGCTTTGAAATATCTTTAAGTATTGACAGACCATTTTCCCTGAGGATGGAAACAAATAGCTCATCTATTTCACGAAAATCACCAGGTATTCCTTGACTCAACAATTGTTGAGTTAATAATAATTGTTGATTCAACAATAATTGGAGAAAAAATGGTAGAGTTTTATTATCCTCTCCAATTTTTATTGATTTTATCTCCTTATAGATTACTTCTAAGATATATTTAATTACATCGTCTCTTACCCCTTTATTTCCTTGGTTTCCTCGGTTTGTAATTACGATATTCACAAATAGAAGACGTATATTCTTTACCAATAATAAAAGCCATTCTTTAGAAGGTTTTTCTCGTTTTGGTAATTCATTAACCATTGCCACAGGAGGAATGTGGTCATAGTTATATTGATATTCTTGTTTGGCTACTTCTAAAGTATAATTTACTGATGAACTTGTAGTATCCATCGGACAGTTAGTCATATTTAATAAATACCTTTTGGTAGAAATTAGGTATAGTTTATCAAAAAATAAAGTCAGGAGTTAAGAGTAAATAGGAAATAAAAGTTCTATTTGCTATATATATTAGTATTTGAGGCTGACTATGACAGAAAAACCATTCTGACAATTTTGACTCTTATCTCTTCTATAATTCCCATTTTTCCTGACTCCTGACTCCTGACTCCTGACTCCTGACTCCTGACTATTAAGTATATTTCTGCAATAATAATCCCAACTTTTCTTTAGTTGTAGCAGGTACTTTATCCAAAGGAGTCAAAATAGCATTTTTCAAAGCAGAATGAGAGTCAGAAACAAACTGATTTTCGCTCAACCTCCGCACCGTTTCCTGAATAACTTTTTGAGCATTCACCGCATTCTTGCGTAGATTATTAATCACCATGTCCACAGTCACACTCTCATGTTCTTCATGCCAACAATCATAATCTGTAGATAGTGCTAAAGTTGCATAAGCTATTTCTGCTTCTCTTGCCAACTTCGCTTCTGGTAAATTTGTCATCCCAATAACTGTTGCGCCCCAACTACGATATAAATTTGATTCTGCTTTGGTAGAAAAAGCAGGTCCCTCCATACATAGATAAGTGCCACTATGATGCACATTTATATCCGATAAATTCAAACTTTCCGCAGCATCCGCCAACATTTTTGCTAGTTGAGGGCAAGTTGGATTTTCAAATGTGATGTGCGCAACAATTCCTTCACCAAAAAATGTAGAAATTCTGCCTTTTGTCCGGTCAATAAACTGGTCTACTACTACTAAGTCTAGGGGTTTTACTTCTTCTTTGAGAGAACCTACCGCAGAAGCAGAAATTAAATATTCCACACCCAGGCTTTTCATACCATAAATATTAGCACGAAATGGTAATTCAGATGGTAATAATGTGTGATTGCGATCATGTCTGGAGAGAAAGGCTACTTTTGTTCCTTCCAAAGTACCAACAATAAAAGCATCAGAAGGAGGCCCAAAGGGTGTCTCTACCCTTATCTCCTCCACATCTGTGAGTGCCTCCATTTTGTACAAACCACTGCCACCAATAATTCCTATTTTTACTTTGGTCATTCTGAGATTAGCTAATATTTTTGCTTTCTCAGTTATTCTACCGAATTTTTAGTAACGATATCCGTTTAAATACTGATGCAAGAGGTAGTCAGTAGTCAATAAGTCAGCTAGAAACGGTCTATGGGAGCTCACCCCACTAACGACATTGGCATCCTGGGTGATATAGAAGTGAGGTATTCAACCCTCTACAGAAAAGACTAAGTAACTAGCAATAGGACACTATAAGAGAAAAGGATAAAAAAGTTAAGTTCGGTATTTATCACTACTACATAAGTAGTAGCCATACCATATTTCTAAGTATTTTTCATAGCTAAATGTATCAAAAAAACTTAATTTTTTTTAAATTTTCAATGTTTATGCTTAATTTTAACCAAATCTTCATAAAACAAACTATACTTCTGTCATATTCTAGGAGAAGAAGAAGTACTCAATTTTGTGCCGTGCCCTTTCTTTAATTCTCCTACCCAATTCCTTTACCCAAATATTTTTCAATTTTCTGCGGGTAGCCAGTATTTTAGGCATATTTCTCTTTTTTCGGACAATTATCTGATTTTTTAGAAAAAATGAACAAATTCCAAGCTAAAGCTAGAACAAATTCCCTAGAATTAGTTGTTAGCAATATTTTTGCCGCTCGTAAAATTTCCGCTAGCGATCGCCAGCGATTAAGAATGGCGTTATGTTCACCTCATCTTTTGAGTACCACCGAACAAAACCAGATTAAACAGGTTTATGAAGAGTTAATGGCTGGACGAATTAGTATTGTCAAATAGCGGGGTTTAGTAAACTTTTTAAAATATCTCTGAATTATGACTTTTAAATGTTATTTCACAATATAGAGTCAATTCATGATGATTTTATTCTAATTCCTCATCATCTATCCATACAATTTACCTGATTTATACTCAGCAGTTCAGATATTAAGTTGTTGCACAAATCTGGGCTTTAGCAGTTATACCATATACACCTGAAGACTTATAAATTAAGTTAGCAACGAGCAGGAAGAATAGAGATATTTACTGCTGGAGTGATATGGTTGATTTTTTTCATGTCGCTATTCAACGGACATGATATTATTTAACTTTATTTCTAAAATTAGCTTTAATAGACTTCCCTAAAAGGTATCTTTCAACAATTAATAATTAATAATTAATAATTAATAATTACCTCTCCTTGAAATACGTTCTCCGCTCATTCCCATTTCTCCTGTCTCCTGTCTCCTGTCTCCTACCCTCACCCTCACCCATAAGACTTTAAATAGGGCTTGCTGATTAAATATAAAAGTCTTGATATATAAAGGTTTTGGCCTTTTTAGGTAGTGAAAAAGTACCAGGTTTTTGCCGTCCATTGCTCAAAAAGTGAGTATTGGGGTAAGATAGAGGCAG
>NZ_JAAHHG010000056.1 GCF_010692555.1 Okeania sp. SIO3B5
GGGGGAGTAAGGTCAATTTATCGTCAAGAGAGAAAAATTGTATCCTTTGAAATTTTGAAATTTTGTACATCTTGCTAGAGTGAGTTAACCAAAAATATACAGTTGTAAATATTCTAGGCGCGACAATAAATTGATCCTGGGGGGGCTAGGGGGGCAAAATTAAGTATCAAAAAACTTTTCAGATATCCTCTAAGGAAATTCTTACATTTTTGCTAATCTACTTTTAGTTGTTCTTGGTAAACCAATAACTTTATTTTGAACAAAGAAAAATATATCTACTCCTAAAGGATAATTGTTAAAGTTAACTTCCCATTCTGACCAGAAAAATTCCGGTAATTTCGGAATTGAAATTGATGTTTCCTTTAAAATTCCCGGTCCGGTTAATATTACTTTATCCCCTGATTCTAAATTCGTTCCTTGCACAAATAAAGTAGTTGAATTTTCTGGTTCTTCTGCTGTACCATGATGAAAATTTGATAGGTTGGGAATAGTTTGAATATTCTTAATTACAGCAAAGTCAGCAATTTGAGAATTTTCGGTAAAATGACAACCTGTGTGAAACAATAACCAGGCTTTTACATCTTGATGAAAATCTGAACTTAACCATACTTTTGTTTCCAAATCTAACATTGTTAAACAGGCAGCAGCACAAGCTATATTCAAGTCAGATGGTGGTGTTAATTTAGCATCTATTTGTTGCTGCTTTCCTGGATAAGATAAGGCATTTAATAGATTGAGAAAAGTTCTTTGAGAATCATGTACAATATCAGGCAATCCTGGTAGTTTAGTAATCATAACAAAAGGTTTTAAGCTAACAAGTACCTGGGCAAAATTAATTTCAAATTTTATGAAGTTGGGGAATGCTAAATAGGGTTTGCTGAAAAAGTCTTTCGGTGAGGGCAGGAGCCAGAATCCAGAATCCAGAATCCAGGAGAAATGGGAATTATAGAACAGCTCGTCAAAATATCATATCAAATCCGCTTAATTGGACATAAAAAAATTATCCGATTATCATAACTACGCTCATCTTTCTAATTCTTTCTTCTCCTGAATTCTGAATTCAGAATTCTGAATTCTAAAGACTTAACCATTCTATGGCTGTTTAACCGGATTTGATATCATCCCTTGATTTTCTGCCCCTCGAAACGTCCAAAATCCTAATTTTTTGAGCATCAAGAGCTGAAAACCAAGGTATTTCAGACCTAAAAAGGCACTTACCAATATCAGTCAAAGCTTTCATATTTATTCAGCAAACCCTAAATATGAAAAATGAGGTACACCTATGTTTAATTTCTATTCTATTCCCTATTCCCTGTTCCCTAAAACAGAGGTAATTATTAATTATTAATTATTAATTATTAATTGTTGAACACCTCATACAACAATTGATTAATCTCCTCTTGCAATAGTAAAAAAATTAACTTTTGTAGCTTCTGTTTGTAGTTGTTGAATTTCCTTTTGTTGATTAACTTCTGCTTCAATAAATTCAATAACTACAGATTTTACAACATCATGCCATTCAGGCAGTTGCATTAAACCATCGCACAAAGCAGCAAGTTCAGCATGACGATGCGATCGCCCTGGTACATAACCAAAACCAATAATATCCTCTATCTTGACTGCACAACGAGTAATAGTTATTTCTCCTAGATTAAAGATTTGTCCCGTCCCACCAGCACGGCCTCGTACCATTGTCAGACCTATTTCTGGTGGCCTGATAAAGTTGTATGCAGGCAATTTGCCTATCTCTGCAACTTTTGTCTCTAATTGCTTCAAATTAGATTTAGCTAAGGTTTTGATCCATCCCTGTCGCATTTCTCTTTGAATGTCCATAGATTGGTTCTCCAGTCCAATTAACTAGAGCAATATTTGTCTATACAAATTTCCATATATACAATATATAATAGATATATACTTTTTATCCAAAAAAACTAACTGCTACATTTCGATCGTCAATTATGGTCAAAATATTATTATTCAAGGATCGAGTAAACGCCCATTTTTCAAAGTAATCAGGGGGTGGGGGTGAAACCTATATGGTTAATAACAATTTACTTTAAAGATGTCACAAATAGTTTCAAACCCAATATTTGAAATTACTGTGGCATCAAAGTCTCGAATCTATAAATTTTGACTTTTGATTTTTAAATTTTGACTGTCTTGAGTGTGTCTTACATTCTGAAGAGACCTCAGAATCACACACTAGCTTTTGACTTCCGTGAAACGATATAAGAGTTGCTCTTCCAACTCAGTTATCAATTCTCTGGAGATCATGACTTTTTGCCAGTAAGTGGCCAAGTTTGGCATATTTTTTCTAAATTATGGAAAAAACTCAAAACTTTGTTCAATACCGTTAGTATGTTTAACTGTAAGAGTGAATTTTATTGATTTACCAATTGATAATTGTTGCCTGCTCCACAATTTTATCAAAGCCCAGAAAAATATTAAAAAGATCTAAATATATTCAGGATGCCATGAGCCGTGAAGTACTACCAGTTTATACTCAAATTGCTGAAGAATTACGCCAAAAGATTCATCAAGGAATTTATAAAGTAGGAGATAAGTTACCAACTGAAGCTCAAATGAGCGAATATTTTTCTGTTAACCGTCATACATTGCGTAGGGCGATCGCTATTCTCAAAACTGAAGGGTTAGTGAGAGTCGATCGAGGTCGTGGGACTTTTGTCGTTGGTACACCCATTAAGTATATTATCGGTAAAAGGGTACGCTACAATCAAACTCTCATTGCCCAAGGCCAAAAACCTAGTTTTAGATTACTGCAAGTGGTGAAAATACCTGCTGATGTTTCTATTGCTCAAGGATTAGAAGTAGAAGTAGGTACTCCTGTAGCTTTAATTGAACGTTTAGCATTTTCCGGCGATCAACCTATTAATATTTCTAGTAGTCATTTTCCTTTAGATCGTTTTCCAGGAATTATAGAGAAGGAAGCAATTGAATTTTTGCGAGAGAAGGGTTCAATTTCTAAGTTGTTAAGGGAAAAATACAATAGTGATCATATTCGTCGTACAACTAATGTTTATGCTCGTATAGTTAGGCATCAAGATGCTTCTGTGTTGGAAGTGCCTCTAAATCACCCTATTTTGTTAGCAGAGTCAATTAATGTCAATCAGGATGGCAATATTATTGAATATGGGGTAACTAGATTTAGAGGCGATCGGATGGAGTTAGTCTTTGAAAATGAATGATTTTATGGCGTTGGTGAAGCGCGTGTATGATATTAATTTTAATTACTTAGGAGTCAGGAGTCAGGAGTCAGGAGTCAGGAGGGAAGAAAGAAGAAGAAACAGGAGTAGAAGGAGAAAATTTTTTGTCGCGTAAACGGAACGGAGTTCTATCAAACTCTTATCCGGATATGATATAATATCTCTTCTTACCAACGCCAATTTTATTAGAAAAGAGGGAGTAGGTGGAAAGAATTAATAAATTAAGAGTACGATCATTAATTTTATTCTTTATTATTATTATTTGATTTATCAAAATAACTGGGTCTAAAACCCCGCTTTGATTGGCGATCTGGTTTTTGGAGGCTTGCTCAAATCCCTGTTACAAAAACAACTTTTGACTTCAATTAATGGAGATGTCTATTGGTAGTAATAAAGGACTGAAAAAGAGGATGAAGATACTGAAAAGTTGCCACTCTGCTCTATTGTTGGGGAAAATCAGACTTTTTCTTGATTTTTTCAAGTTGTTCCCATAGTTCCTGAATTTGTAGATAAGCAGATGTTACTGAAATTTTTCCTGATGTTTGTAAAGCGCTGATATAATTTATTTGATGAGAAAACTCTTGTAATTTAGCATTGAAATTAATATTTGCTGGAGTTGCTTGTCCGTAATAGCGACTTTGTTGATATAGAAATCTATCCTTTTTCATTTCAGTTTTTCCTTAGTTAATTTCAAAAATTTTAAGTTTATTTTTTATCTTATATAGAGCATATTATATCAATTTTTATTTGCCAAGGTTTAAAGCCTGTAGTTTTAGTTCATAAGTATTAATTTTTTGTCAAACAAATATACTTTTTAACCGAATAATTAAGGTTTAAAGCCTCTTCTTTAAAGGAGAAACAAGTGGTAGATCTTCGGAGCTTCCCGTAGGATGGAATAGCGTTTTGCTCCGCAACATATAAAGCGGAGCGGGTCTGCAAGAAAGGGTCTCCTCGCCATCCCTCAACCGCTTTTTTCCCCTTAAAAGGGGAGGCTTTAAACCTTAATTAATAATTATTAATTATTAATTATTAATTATTAATTATTAATTATTGAAAGTAATTTTACTCTGGGATTTAGTAGATATAACTGTTAAAATCTCGAGAGTTGAATCTATTCAGAAAAAATCTGGTTTTTAATCATGAAAAAAAAGAGCCATACAAAATCATATATTAGCAAAATTTTATACAACTACTCTATGAATTATCAATAGACATCTCCAAAAATCAAAAATAAAATCAATTATCGTACAGAAATTATCAATTATTTCCCCCTATTCCCTATTTCCTCTTTTCTGGAGATGTCTAATATTCAATTGTAAGCATTCAGCCATTAACTTCAGATATCCAGGAAGTTAGATTTAAATACTTAAATTATTACTTAAGTATAGTTTAAAGCAAATATAAAACCCTTAAATATCCATAATAAATGTATTTAACTCCTTCCTAAAAAAAAGCTGATTGCTGACCGCTGAATGCTTAAATTAAAGTAAACTTGATATGATTACCAGATTAAATATTTTTCTGGTCTGAATTATTTTCAGGATCTGTACCTATTCCTAAATTTTTCTTAGATTTTTTCAACTGTTTCCAAAGTTGCTTTATTTGCTCATAAGCTTCTTCAGAAGAAATTTTTCCACCAGTTTCTAAACCACAAATTATACTTATTCGTTGAGCAAATTCTTGCAGATTTGAATTAAATACTAAGTTTTCAGGGGTAAAATCACCTTGATATCGACTGCGAGGATACAAAAAATCATCATCAATTGCCATAGTTTTTTCCTGATAAATTTCTGTAACTTGATATGATATCATATCATGTCCGGTAGCATCGGTCTTGTATAGAGAAGGTAAGGAAGAAGGAAGAAGCTTTAAGAGAAGGAAAAATTTTACTTATATGGCAGTAGATATTTCCCCAACTTTTACACGGAACTATACCAACGGACATGATATCATATATATTTACGCTTAGGTTTACACGGGACTATACCAACGGGCACAATATCATATTATGTCCGGTTGAATAATTAGACTTTGGTGGAAGGAAGGCAGGAGGCAAAAGGTTTTCTCCCATTATCACCTTAATTTTATACACAAACGATGCTACCGAACACAATATCATATCAAATCCGTTTAATTCGGTATAAAAAAATGTTCTATCTTCAACCATTACCAAATATTTCCCCATCTCCCCATCTCCCCATCTAATTACACCGATGCTACCGGACACAATATCACTCATACAAACCAGATCGAATACAAGGATAATACCTAGCTAAAAATTTCTCAGCATCAGAGCGATCGCTCACCACCCCATCCACAGTAGCAGTCAAAAGATCGTCCAACATCAACTTAAACTCGCGCCCCGGTTTATATCCCATTTCCTTCAAATCATTTCCATTCAAAATAGGTTTAATATTCGCCCACTGAGTCAAATATTGCCAAACCCTACGTCGTACCCAACGCTCGCATTGTACCGCAATTAAAATCAACATCGGCAAGTCGTACTTCCGCAACAACCACACCACCTGACTCGGACTATTACATTCTGGCAAACTCTCCATCACCTTACCTTTTGCTAATTCCAACTGCTCCAGTCGTTTCACACTATCCACAGGCAACTGCAAATTTTTCCCCACTAAACCCCGGTATTCAGACTCCAAATAAGCAATCAAAACCTCTAACCGCATTTGCCAATGAGATAAACTTTTCTCAGCATCAAAACGTTGCAGACACCTATCCATCAAACATACCTGCTGCCACAATTTCCGGTCTAGCTCCATAGTTGGATGCAAACAACGCAACGCCCCCAGACTTCCCAATAACTTTAAAGCAGGTTTCCAATAATTAGCTTGCAAAATATATTTCAACTCACTTTTGAGTCGAGTTTCTAAAGCAGGCACCCTTCTATTTTTTTCTGTTTTCCCAATATTTTGGCGGTCATATACACCGCTATTAATAGCATAACGAATATATTCCTCTGTTTTCCCTTCAATTTCAAACCCCAATCTCACAGCAAACCGTACCGCTCGATAAATGCGAGTGGGGTCTTCAATAAAACTATTAGCGTGCAACACCCGCATCTGTTTCCCCTGCAAATCTGACAACCCACCAAAAAAATCAAGCAACTCTCCAGCACGAGGTTCAGTAAGTCGTGCTGCCAAAGCATTAATAGTAAAATCTCGGCGATACAAGTCTTGACGAATTGAACTTGCTTCAACTTCTGGGTTAGCTGCTGGATAAGGATAAAATTCTGTGCGAGCAGTAGCAATATCTATCCACAGAGAATCTAACACGAGGTCGTTATGCCAAAGCAACGCAGCAGTTTGAAATTGACCGTGAACTTCCAAACGTGCTGTGGGGTAAATTTTTTGCAGTGCTTTTGCCAACTCCACCGCAGGAGCTTTTTCTGCTGACTCAGAGTGACAACCATCTACAACTAAATCTATATCTGTTAACAGTAGAGTCTCATCAAATTTTGATAATAATAAATCTCGCACCCCTCCACCAATTAGATATAATTGCCAACCTCGTTTTTCTGCCAACTCAGCAACACAGGTGAGTAGTTGCCAAAGTTGAGGTGCAAGACGTTCTTGTAAAAGTTCGGCAACTGATTTACAAGTTTCACCAGGAATACAACCAAGTTGTTCGCTTTGAGGACGTTGTTGTTGATGCAATTCTCGTAAAACGTCGGTGCGGGTGACAATTCCGACTAAATGGTTATTTTCCAATACAGGCAAGCGCCCAATATCATAAGTAACCATTAACTCTTCAATTTCTGGAAGGGTGGTTTCTGGAGAAATAGTTTTGAGTTGTGGTGTCATGTAACCTTTGACTGGAGCATGACTAAAACCATGGTGGAGAGCAATGTCAATATCTCGCCGAGAAATAATTCCTACTAATTCCTGAGATGAGTCTACTACTGATAAACCAGAATGACCGTAACGTAATAGTATGCGGTGAGCTTCTTCTATAGATGTCTCAGGAGGAATGGTGCGAACTGGAGATGACATCAAATTTCTGGCGGTGGGAGGTTGAGGAATTTGATTTTTGAGTTTGTCTACCAGTTTGTCCAAGGTTGCTTCAGGGTTACTGTCTCGGAGAGTAACTGCTGCTGCCCGCTGATGACCTCCACCACCGAGAGATTGAAATAGCTCGCTGAGATTAGTGTCTGAAATTCGCGATCGCCCAATAATACTTAAGCTTTTTTCTGTTGTGTCTTTGAGGGAGTGGGTATGAGCTAGGAGGAGAGCGTCTATTTCTGTGAGGTCTATTAAACTAGAAGCTAAACTGGATAAACCGGGAACATATTCATCTGTGTGTAATAGTATCCACCCTATTTGATAATTTCTGACAGTGGAGCGTTGGATATTTTCCAGAGCTATTTTCAATAAATCTTGCAGTTGTTGTGACAAACCAGGTTGAATATATTCGGCGATCGCAGGTAAACTTGCCCCTTGCTGCATTAACCATGCTAAAGCTGCTGCATCTCGTGGTGTTGTATGATCAAAAGTCAGGGAACCAGTATCGGCGTGGATGCCCAGGGCCATAATTGTTGCTTCTGCTGGAGTTAAGACCGGGGTAGGTTTATTTTCGAGAGTCTGGAGTTTTTCTGTAATTAGAGTTGTGGTTGCTCCTACTGCTTCTATGTAAGTTTGGGTAGCTGGAATATCGGTTTGAGTTTCACAGTGATGGTCGTAGATGATAATTTCTGATAGGTGGGGTAAGTCTAACCATTGGGCAGTTTTTCCGAGTCGGGAGCGTGTTTGAGTATCAACTATATATATGGAGCGGATTTGTTTTGGGTTGACAGAGCGACGTTCAATGATGGCAAATTCGTCTCGATGGAGAGCAAGGAATTGTTTGACGGTGGGGTGACAACCGCCAGTTATTACGAGGCGACTACCTGGATGGAGGTGTGTTAGTCCGACGGCGGCGCCCAGGGCATCGAAGTCTGCGGTTGTGTGGCATAAGATTAGGTTCATTTTTGGGAGGTTAAAAGTTTTAATTTAAGATTAGGTACCTAAAATAGTATCAGGACTTACGCAAAAAAACCTTTTCTGTCATTGCGAGCGATAGCGTTTGCGGGGCAGTCCGTTAGGATAGCAATCTCAAGAGTCAACATTGCGTTCATCATGGGTAAGTCTTGTAGTATTTTATCTTCAATTAGCGGTATTATCAGGATTTACGCAGAACCAGTGTATTTAGTAGATGTAAGCAGCAGTTTGCCCCTACAGGTAGTGTATAATTTGATATTTTGCGTAAGTCCTGTTAGTATTATTTTGCATTATAATCATACCAGATAATCTAAATAAATTTCAATCAAATTTTCAAGTTGATGATAATTTTGTGGTTCAGGCGATCGCCAATGATATAGAATCCGGTTGAATAGTTATTGTATAGTTGGGAGTAGGGGAGTGGGGGAGTGGGGGAGATTAAATATTTAAGTAATTATAGAATTATCAACATATACTATATAACCGGATTCTATATGAGAACCTATTAAGCAGCGCCAATATAGAGAGAGCCTTAAGGTTTAACACTATATATAGTGTCTTTGCGTAAGTCCTGCTTAGTAACAAAAAATATTAGTTTATTTACGATAAAAACATTTATGCCCACTGAATTAGAATCCCCGAAGCCAACCGAGTGGCAAACACCACCACCCCTAGTCATTATTGTCATATTTATTGCAATATTTATGTATTCATTCGCGGCAATATTCATCAAATTGAGCGAACAAGATGTAGGTCCAAATGCCACAGTATTCAATCGCTTCTGGATAGCTACTATTTGTCTAGGATTTTGGAGGTGGATGGAAGTTTTACGTTTGAGATTGTCATTCGATGAGATGGCGTCTTCAAAAAATTATACAACTAAAGAACTCGGACTTTTACTGCTCGGGGCTACTTTGGCGGAACTGAGCCAACTGGCTTGGGCTTGGTCTCTAACGGAAACTGGTGTCGCCAATGCTAATCTACTACATAACTTTACCCCTGTGTTCACCGCCTTTGGAGGGTGGCTACTGTTAGGTCATTACTTCGGTTTGAGATTTGTTTTTGGTCTGACTCTAGCCATAGTTGGAGCGATAACAATTGGTTTGGAAGATTGGCAAGTGGGTACCGATAATCTCGTTGGTGATAGTTTGGCATTACTTTCTGCTTTCTTCTATGCGATGAGTGTGCTAGTCATAGAACAACTGAGAACTAAGTTCTCTGCCACTGGCATACTGCTGTGGTCTTGCTTACTCAGAAGTTGCTTGACTTTTCCCCTGGTATTGCTCGCCGAAGATAGACTTTTCCCATCTTCCTTGCAGGGCTGGTTAGCAGTTATTTCTCTAGCTGTTTTATGCCAGGTGCTTGCTTCTATGATTCTCGTCCATCAGCTCAAAACCTACTCTTCTGGCTTCATTTCCCTGTTCCTACTCCTTGAACCAATCTTCACAGCTATTCTAGGGTGGATTATCTTTGGCGAACAGTTGAGTTTTCTTAACTGGTTAGCTTTTTTAGTCGTTTTATTGGGTATTTACCTAGCCCAATCGAATCAAGGACCTAAAAAAAGCTAAAGTCGTACTCTTGATGCTAGTAGATTCTCAAATTTTTCGTCGAACTGACCAGAAAATTGGGTCTCAAGCCTCGCCCTTATAGGGCGACTTTTTAGTTGATTTTTTCTCTATAAATAGGTTATAATATTGTTAGTTTATTGCGTCAGATTATGAAATCTAGATTTAAGTATCGTATCTATCCAACACCGGGACAAAAACACCAATTAGCCAAGCTATTTGGTTGTGTGCGTGTGGTTTGGAATGATAGTCTAGCTTTCTGTAAAGAACAGTACAAAATAGGAGCCAAGAAACCGACAAATTCAGAACTGCAAAAACAGTTTATTACATCTGCTAAAAAGACTGA
Source organism: Okeania sp. SIO3B5 (assembly GCF_010692555.1). Taxonomy (GTDB): domain Bacteria; phylum Cyanobacteriota; class Cyanobacteriia; order Cyanobacteriales; family Microcoleaceae; genus Okeania. The sequence continues at coordinate 10,130 of NZ_JAAHHG010000056.1, forward strand.
AGATAGAGAATGGTTATCGGAAGTTTCTAATATACCATTGCAGCAATCCTTGAATGATTTAAACCAGGCTTATCAAAATTTCTTTACTTCAACCAAAGGTAAGAGGAAAGGTAGAGCTGTTAAACCTCCGCGATTCAAAACTAGAAAGTCAAGACAGACTGCTAGATTTAGAAAGGGTGGTTTTAAAGTTGGTCAGCATAAAGTTTACTTAGCTAAAATTGGGAAGTTAAAGATAGTTTCGCCTGTGAGAGCTACCTGCTGCTCCATCATCAGTAACAGTTATCAAAGATTCAGCTAATAGATATTTCTTAAGTTTTGTAGTAGAAATACAACCCGAAACTTTACCTCAAACTGATAGTTCAGTAGGAATAGATTTGGGGATTAAAACTTTTGCTACATTGAGCGATGGTACAAAAATTGATGCTCCTAAACCACTAAAGAAACGAATTAAGAAATACAGGAAGTTAAGTAAGTCATTATCTAATAAAACTCAAGGTTCTAAAAGGTATGAAAAAGCTCGGTTGAGAATAGCTAAGTTTTCCTACGGAATGCTACGCAAACATGCCAAACTGAAAGATACGCGGACCGATTTTCTGCATAAATTATCAATTAAAATAATTCGTGAAAACCAAACAATTGTTTTAGAGGATCTGAACGTTTCCGGAATGGTCAAGAACCGTAAATTATCCAGAGCTATTTCTGATTTAGGTTGGAGACAATTCCGAACTTTACTAGAAGGAAAAGCAGAAAAATATGGTCGTGAGTTTCGAGTAATTAGTCGTTGGGAAGCAACATCTCAAACCTGTTCTAGTTGTGGTTTTAAAGGTGGGAAACTAGACCTTTCAGTGAGAGAATGGGAGTGTCTCAACTGTGGTGCTAAACATGATCGCGATATAAATGCAGCCATAAATATATTAGTCGCGGGTGGGCAATCCGAGACATTAAACGGACGTGGAGGCAAGCATAAGACTAGCGTCAAGTTAGCAGCAGTCTGTGTTAGCGGAGCTTTGCGCCAGCAAAACGTCAACCCGCCGAGGAGCTACGGTTCGGTAGGAATCCCCGCGCCTTTTAGGCGCGGGGAGGATGTCAAGTCTCTCGATATGTGATATCATATCCGGATAATTAGGGTTTGCTGAAAAAGTATTTTTGCTGGGGTAGGAGACAGGAGACAGGAGACAGGAGGAACGGGGAATTTAAAGTAGGTAGGAGTAAGAATTGTAAGAATGATTTCTCTGCCCAACTTTTGCCTAAAATACGCTCCATGCATGAGCATGAATAGCTGAAAACCAGGCACTTTTTTCGACTTCAAAAAGGCTTTAGCCTTTACTTATCAATACTTTGAGAATTAATCAGCAAGCCCTAATTAGTGACAAAAAAACTTTCTCCCTTTATACCTTTCTTTCCCTTCTGCCTTCTGCAATTCTTACTTTTGACTTTTGACTTTCCTTGTCATACGATAATTAATTATCCGGATTCTATATAAAATGGGAGAAATCCGCCCTCGGAATTGGAAAAATGTATCGAAAAATACAAAATCTTCCGATGTCAGCAGAAGACTTTGGACTGCTGGCTCGATAAGGAGGTTGTATAGCAATGAGCGCTGGTATATTTACAAATTGCAGGAACTGTCCAATAGACATCTCCAGAAAAGAGGGAACAGGGAACAGGGAACAAGGAACAGGGAAGAATAATTGATAATTTCTGGATAAGAATTGATTTTATTTTTAATTTTTGGAGATGTCTAATAGCTAAAAGTCTTATATTATCGGTAATTTATTCCCCCTGTTGCCTGTTGCCTGTTGCCTGTTGCCTGTTGCCTGTTGCCTGCCCACAACGCTATATAGCGAATTAGCAAAATAACTGAAAAATCAAAAAATGCCGACAATCAATCGTGAAGAAGCAGTTTCTATCGAAACTGCCAAATTAATTGCCAAAGAAAAAGCTTTTGGAATTTCGCCATCGGCGAAAGAAGACAAAAAAATTGGTTTAGAATTGGAGATATTCCCTTTTTTAGCCCAGGAAAACGGGATGGCAATTCAGCGTCTGGAATTACAGGGAAAACTAGGAATCATAGATATTCTTGACAATCTGTCCGAGAAAGGTTCTCTGGTTAGAAAAAAGGAAGCCCATAGCAAAACATTCTGTCGGTATCCCCTACAGGAAGGTGGATTTATAAATTTTGAGGGGGGCGGACAAATAGAAATTTCCACTAGCCCTTTTGATTCTCCTGCCAAAGTATTAAAATATACCAAAACCCTACAAAGTTTACTGGCCAAAACTTTTGCTGAACATGGCGTTGTGCTGCTGGGGGCAGGATTTGACCGATGGCATCGACAAGATGAAATCAAGTTGCAAGTTAACACACCTCGACAAGCTGCCTTTCTAGAATATTTCTCGCGTTTCGACAAGTGCAATTTGCTGTTAACCAAGACCGGGAGTATACAAATTAATCTAGACTTCGGCAGTCAAGAAACTTGGCTAGAGAGATGGCTAGTCGCCAACCTCATTTGTCCTATTATTACTGCTACCTTTGCTTGCAGTCCATCGGCTGATGGGGTATCCACAAGAGCGAGATTGTGGCAGAAACTTGAGCCAACCCGTGTAGGTTTTGCATGCTGCGACGGTTCTGAAGCAGACAATATGGAAGCTTGGAGCGAAGCAACTCTTAGGGCAAAGGTGATAGTATTTAAGTTACCACCGGACAGGGTTGAACCTGCTGATGTAGAGATCAGCTTTACAGACTGGATTGAGAACGGACACCCTGTATATGGCTGGCCTACCGTTGAGGATTTTATTTATCACCTTTCTACGTGTTTTTTTGAAGTCAGACCTCGCGGATACATCGAATTGCGGGCGTGCGATATGCTGCCCGGTGTTTTGCAGCCAATTCCTGTGACTCTGGTAACAACACTTTTGTATGAAGAAGTAGGCCGAAAAAAATGCCTCGAACTGTTATACGATAAAATCCCTTCTCTGGAAGACCTTTGGAAGCGGTCGGCAGTCAGCGGACTCAGAGATCAAGAGCTTGCTCGACTTGCTCATGAAACTTGGAAGATTGCCATTGAAAGTATGGATCGCCTGCCTAAAGATTATCTGGGAGAGGACTATATCAAACAGGCTATAAATTTTTTGGAAACATACACTTTTGTTAACAAAATGCCCGCTGACACTCTGGAAATGTGGGAAAGTGAAAGTATTCCGAAAGCCTTGAAATGGTCATTAATTAATTGAGAAGTCTATGGAGGTTATCAAAATTACGGCTTGGATTGCTATGTTCCTAGCGGTAGTAGTCCAGTTACCAATTTTTTGTACCCCATACGAACTGTTTGGAGATTAATTATGTATAAGGATGAGATTGTCGAAGAAATTCACAGAATTCGTCAAGAATACTCTCGTTCATTCAACCACGATCTGGAAGCCATATTTGCTGATTTACAAAAGAAGCAAGCGGAAAGTGGCATGAAAGTTGTGGATTTATCTCGAAAACCAGATATGACAAAACGTTGGAGGAGAAAAAAATTTATGATTGCTCAACCCCAAGATTATCAAAAAATGACCCCTGAAGAATACCTAGAATGGGAAGCTCAACAGGAATTTCGTTATGAATATATTGATGGTGAAATTTTAACTAAGACTGGAGTTCGTTATGAATATGTAGACGGTGAGATTTTGGCTATAACTGGGGGAACTATTCCTCATGGTAAAATTTACCTCAATTTCTACAGAGCTTTGTATCCTCATTTGAGTAAAAGAGGTTGTGAAGCTTATGTTTCGGATGTGAAAGTTCGGGATAGTAAAAATAATCGTTATTTTTATCCCGATCTAGTGGTTACTTGTAATGCTGAAGATTTAAAATCTCGTGACTTTATTAAACATCCTAAAGTCATTGTTGAGGTGCTGTCCCCTAGTACAGGAAAATACGATCGCGGCGATAAGTTGAAATATTATCGTCAATTTCCTAGCTTGCAAGAATATGTTTTGGTAGATTCAGAATCAATATTTGTAGAAATTTATCAACGTGGGGAGGGAAAAATTTGGAATTATTGTGGGTATACAGAAGGTGAGTCTATTACATTAGAGAGTATTGAATTTACTTGTGGTATTGAGGTTTTATATGAAGGAGTTAATTTTCTTCCTGAGTAGGGGAGTAGGGGAGTGGGGAGAAAGAATTGATGTATTAGTAAATATATTAGGCAATTAAAGTCGCTTCAATGACTTTTCTCAAATTTTTCCATGCTCCTTCTCCCTGGAATTGTTCAAAAAATGAGGAAGGTTTTTCGTAAAAATAAAGCTGTTCATCACTTAAGCAATAAACAACTGGCACTTCATACCATAATAAATCTACATTATGAGCGAAAGGACTTTCTTGACGTATCTTCCTTTTATTTTCTTGGTCTAAATTATCGACAACAGCAACAGAAAAACAAATATTGGAAGGTATTCTAAAATTCTGAATTTGTGAACCAACAGATGTAGTAGTTTTATCTTTTCCATATTCTAAGCATTGAGTAGAATACTTTCTTAAACTATGTATATTAATAGAGGAGAAATAATCAATGATAAAAAAAGCATCTCCTCTCATATTCATAGGAAGTAAAGCAAAAGGAAGTTCAAAATTAGTGATTTTAGCTACAAGCTCAAACTCAAACATTCCATCTTTACTTTGAACATTATTTTGTATATCTAAAGCACCTTGATTTTTAAGATTTTTCTCAATTTTGTTTAAGTAATTATCTAACCTTTGATTATTACTTTTTATTGTTTCGGGAGATTGGTGTTGCAGAAACCTTTTAATTGGTAAATTTCCCATTTTCTGCAATACCTCTAAAAACTCAATGTCTCGATCTTCTAAATAATAAAATTTTTCTCTCGGTTGATTAGTTATATAGTGTATAATTAGTAATAGCGGGTGATAATAAGGATTTTGGCGAGAGACTGGATAATCTTTTAATTTACCAATTAATATAGTAATAAATTGCTGAAGAGGTAAGTTAAAATCTAGGCTATTTATAAAGTAATCATCAATACCAACAGATTGTAAAAACACTCGCCTTCCAGAAATAGAATCAAATACTTGAAACAATTTGTTCAAGATTAATTCCAGCTCAGTAATATCGCTTTGCCTTAAAATAGAAAATATTCTTGCTTCAGTTGAATTAATTATTTTATCCTCAATTAGCGTTATAGTGCTAAAAAAAGCAAATAAAAAGCGGGCAGAAACTTCTGCTGCATATTCACGAAATTGGTCATTTTTATCATTATCAGAATAATCTTGAACTCCTTTAACAATAATCATAGGAATTTCCTGAATTTCAGCTACTGCACCAATAACTGCACCTTCCATTTCTACTCCTAATATTTTCCGTGGTAGTTTTTCCATACCTTGGAAAAATTGAGGGTCTTTTTTTACTTTGGTTGTAGTCGCAATTGCACCAACATGAATTTGAGAATTTGATGGGTCTTTATAACGTTGGTCTTCTAAATATTCTAGTCGTTCATTTTGGACTTCTTTAACAGCTTTTTCTGTTAATTCCAAGAAGTCTATTTTTAATAATTCTTTCTTTCTTAATCGTTGAATTACCTCTCTCCAGTCTGGGCATTCTGTTTGTCTTTCTGGATTCTTTTCAGGACTAACATATTTATCTGGTTGTTCTTGATAATTATAGAGTTTGTGGAGCAACCAACGTTCTTGATGATAGTAAGATTTTGGTCTAGGAGTTTGAATAGTATTTAGCCAATCTTGGGGAAATTCTTGAATAGCAAATTCCCATTGAAGTTTGAGGTTATAAGTGCGAATATTATGGAATATTTCTTCAGTGCGAATTTGTTGATTATCTATTAATTCGTCATAAGCAACAAATTTATCATGGTCAAACTTAAAGACTCGGTTAGCAACAATTACATCACCTAAAAAAACATTTCTTTTATTACCTGAACAGACTCCAGTCATTGCCAAACAACGAGGATTTAATTCTGAAATAAGTCGAGTTGCCAGAATACAAGTGTTAATTTCTCCCATTTCTACAGGGCGAGCTGCCACTATATTTAATTGAGTACCGTTTTTATGCTTTAAGGTAGTTTGATAGTAGGGATAGCCAGAACTATCTTTTAATTCTTGCCAAGTATTTCCGAATTGATTATCACAGTTTTTCAAAGCATCTAATTCATCTTTTAAAGCCGCGATAATTAAAATATCAATAGTTACAAAATTATTTTCATACTCTGACGGAAACTCTGCCAAAAACTTTTTAAGCACAGGATGAATCAATACAAATCCCAACTCTTCTTTTAACTCCTCAATTTCCTCTATTAACCCTTCCTTTTCATCAGCCAATAACTTTGCCAAAATATGAGAATTAAGCACCAAACTTTGATACTCCTTCCATAAATTAGTCTGCTCCAAAGGTTGAGCCAAAATCTCCACTAAATAAGGAATTTTTTCTTGACCAGCTAATCCCAAAACCGGATTATCTTCGGGTAAACTGTCAGATAAAAGTCTCCCCATTTTCCGAATCGTACTATCAGGATCTAAATAAGCTTGAGCAATCCACCTTTGAACCTTTCTTAACTCTCCAGATAGTTTTTTATCCGGTTTTTTTTCCAAATAAAACCACAAAAATTCAGCTAATTCAAAAGGCCGTTGCCAACCAAACTTCTTCTCCAATTCCACTAACAAAACTTCTCTCACACAAGGCTCAACCTCATAAACTCCTTCTTGTAAAGGGCGACATAAAGAAGACAACAAAAAATTACTTTCTGCTATCCAATCAATATTTTCCTCATCCAAAAAATTAATCCGAATCAAATTAACTAATTCAGGAGTTAAAATCAATAACAACCCACAATGACAAGCAAGATTTAAATTTTTCTCTCCAAAACGACGCTCAAATCTTACCACCTCTCCCACTGCATTCTCCGGGGAAAGCCACCTCCTTCTAATAACTGCCTCAATAGTTTTAGCCATACAAATTAACTCCTATTGGAAAAAAATATAGCAGTTCTCTAAATCTGTGAGGTACAGTTTTAGATCCCCCCCCGCCCCCCTTAAAAAGGGGGGAGCTTTCAAAGTCCCCCTTTTCAAGGGGGATTTAGGGGGATCGTAAATGTTTCTCTCCAAAATAGTTTTAACCATACAAATTAACTCCTACTGAAAAAAAATACAGCAGTTTGAGATCCCCCCCCCGCCCCCCTTAAAAAGGGGGGAGCTTTCAAAGTCCCCCTTTTCAAGGGGGATTTAGGGGGATCGTAAATGTTTCTCTCCAAAATAGTTTTAGCCATACAAATTAACTCCTACTGGAAAAGGATGTCCTAACAATATTTTAACCAAATCATTTAATCCTTCTCGATTCAAAGGATACATAGGAATAAATTTAGCAATATCTTCAGCAGTAGTTGTTTTCCACTGAAATTTAGGAACAGGATTTAACCATCCATATAAATAAGTATATTCAGATAATTGCCTGATAAAATTCTCAGTTTTATCCAATCTTTCACTATTATAAGTGCGTCGTGCCGCTCCTCCGTCACTAACAATAACCACACTATTATTATCAGCTTCCTGAGAGAGAATTTCCTCAATAGGCAAAGGCTTAGTTAAATTAGATTGAGTAAACAAATAACCCCTTGGAACATTGTGAAAATAAAAAACACTTGTCTGATTTAACAAACCTCCCTTTTCGATACTTTCCTGTAAAGCATCAATTAGTAATTTAAAAGGAGACATGGAACTTTCACAGTCAATTAACAAAACTAATTTGACTTGATTTTTGCGACGAGGTTGTAACACCACATCAGAGATAAAACCCATTTTACACAATTGATTAATTGTTCCTTGAACATCCAAATCTTCAGACACACCTTCTCGTTTTAGGGACCTCAAATTACGCCAAATGCCAGTCATTTCTCGGCGAGTTATTGGTAAACGGAGAATCAGATTATAACTTTGTCTAAATCTCTGTTTTATAGGTGTTATTTCTGACGGAAATTTTCTAGAATAATCGCGAGGTAAAATTGAATTAGTTTGTTGATTAGGTTGAGATTTATTTTCTTGTTCAACTTCAGATGAAACTGGAGAAATAGAATTACTATTATTTTCTAAATTTTCAGTCTCTTGAGGAGGAGAAATAGAATCTTCTTCAACTTTGGGCGATGGAGATTTATCGGTTTCTTGTAATCGGTTTTCTAACTCAGGTATAACTAACTCTTCAAACAATTCATTAAAAATATTTTTGTCTTCTAAAGACTTAACCCATAACAAACATAAAAGTCGTTTTAACCGTTCAATATCCTGCAACTCTGCTCGACTTTGAATAGTTTTAATCGCCAGTAAATATTCAGAAATTCCCATAGGAACATCCTCTTGCCTCAACCTATTAAACAAAGGCAAAAAAAGAGTTTCGGATTCAACAATTAATAATTCAAAGTCAATCATTTAGTAATATAGTCCAGTAGGGTGCGTTACGGCTAGCGCCTAACGCACCACTATATAATACCATTTCTCAAAAGTAATGCCACCTGTGGAAGGTAGTCAAAATAACTAGAAAAATTACAGAGGTTAGTTAACAATAAAATTACGTCAATAAATAGTATTTATAAATAGAAAATTCAAGTACAACAAAGTTTTTGAGAATCGGTATAATTCAAAAGTAACATCAGGAATTAATTATCAAATAATCTGCGGGGTGGGTTAAGCTTTCCTCAAAAATGGTGCGTTACGCTCCGCTAACACACCCTACTGGACTTACGCTTATTAATAATTATATTAACTGTTCTATAGCATTTCGATCGCTTTGATTTTTTACTAAAGTATGGAGAAAAGGAAGTTGACCTAATTGAGTCTTATTTAATTCTTCACCTGTTATTTCCTCATTTTGCCTCCTTCTTTCCAAAAGTCGCAACCAATTAATAAACTCTCCTGTACTAGGTTTTTTCCGCCAAGAAATCTTGTCACGAAGTTCTACAAATCTATCTAAAGCAACTTCAAAAATAGGAGAAATATCCTGCTGAAAATGATTAATAATAATCTTCCTCAAATCCTCCAATTCTGGAAACTCAACATAATAAAACAGACAACGACGTAAAAAAGCTTTAGGCAATTCTTTCTCCTGATTACTCGTAATAATAATCAAAGGTAAAAAATCTTTTCTAGCTTCCCGTTCCTCACCCCGAAGAGCATCATATTTCCAGTCCTTAACTTCCTTTATCTCAAACTGTAACCTGTCTAAAACTAAGAGTAAATCATTAGGAAAATCAATATCAGCTTTATCAATTTCATCAACCAAAACAACTGAAGGAATATTACTTTCAGCAGAAAGCTTAATTGCCTCTCCTAACTTGCCTAACTCCACATATTTTTTTCGCTCAATAGCATCAGTTAATTCCGGTGAATTATTTATCTGTTTCTCCTCTAATTGACTTTGAATAAACTTATATTCTTGAAGGTCATATAAACGGCGAATATTATCATAAGTATAGAGTAATTCTTCAGCCCGGCTGGTAGAACGAATATAGCATTCCTTCAAAGGATAACCCAACTCATAAGCAATAGAATAAGCAAGACGAGTTTTACCACAACCAGGTTCACCTTCTAATAATAAAGGGCGACGTAAATAGAGAGCATCATTTACTGCCTCAGCCAGATTTTTAGAAGCAATATAAGGTTCCTTTTTTCTGGGTATATCTGGAAATTCTTTCCCATTTTCGTCTTTTAATGGTTCATATTTTCGGTCATTACCTTGACCTTCATATTGTCTATCTGCTAAGTCATTCATTTTTTCAATATTTTTTTAATTAATTTGTTTAAGTTCATCAATAATTTCTTCAAGGGTGTTATAAGTCGGAAGCAAATAACCTTGAGCAATTTCTAACCTTCTAAGGTATCTATTTATCATAGCTTCTTGCATCTGTAGTTGTTGAAGATAACCCCTAAACCATTGACATAATTCATTGATTTTAAAAGATTTAGGTACGTTCAGGCGAATACAACCATTAATAGATTGTTTTATAGAAACATTAGCAAAAATAATAATTAAACAGCGACCTTTATTGTCTAAATAGCCATGATATTTTGTTTTGATTTCCTGTAAAAAATTATCCGTTATTGAATTTAATTTTTGTTTATTTATAGTGTAATTCCAAATTATTAAGACAACATCTAAAGGGTGAGTATCAACCAATAAATCAGTTATTTGATTTATGTTGTCATCTTTTAAGCGATTATCAATTTGTGATTCAATACTTCCATAAGCTTCCGATAAAGTAATACTAATAGGCGGCATCCTATATTCACGTTTAGTTTTCTCTTTCAATTCTTGGAGAATTCTTTTAATAATGTAATCATTTAAAATTTTGTAATCTCCGCTAACATTAAAAGCAAAAACTCCTTGATAATCTAGTGTTTTTTTAAATTTATATACCAACTTATCTAAATCATAATCAACAATCAGATTATTATTTATTTTATTATTATCTATTTTTAAAGATGTTTGCTCCCTCAATTGTTTTTCATCAGTTTCTGCCCTTTTTTCAGACAGACGTTGACTATAATCAGAGCTTTGTTTAATTGGCGATCGCTTAAGTTTTTTAATGTATCCTTCTATAGTCAATATGGCATCTGAATCTGAATTTAATTGACCTTTAAAAACTTTCAAAAAACATACTAAATTTTCTTGATTATTTAATATGAAGCCATAAAAACTAGCGACCAACTCTTTCGCAGGCAAATTGTAATCTACTACTGCTTCATCAATCTGTATCTGACTAATATTGACTAATGACTTTAAATGTTCACCAGGTTTCTGCCGAGCATTAAAATAGTTAGTTAAAATTTTTTGTAGTTCAATCTTTTCCTCAAGCTCCAATTTCATTAACTAATTTATACCGATTTTACTTTAACTATGTTTGCTATTGATATAGATAAGTTAATATTTCCATACTTACTGCATTCTTGCAATAATTTGATTAACAAATAATTGTTCATCAGAACCTTTAAGTAAATGACTCTGAAAAATTTTAAGAAATAATAGAAAATCATCCCTGCTTTTTAAAATTTCAGGATAAAAATTAGGAATTAATTCTCTTACAGGTAAATTATAATCTATTGCTGCTGTATCAATCTGTATCTGACTAATATTTACCAATGACTTTAAATGTTCACCAGGTTTCTGCCGAGCATTAAAATAGTCAATTAAAATTTGTTGTAATTTCATCCTTTCCTCAAAATCATCAGCTAAAAATTTAGTATATTTTGGATGAATTCCCGAATTTTCTAAATCAATAGATTGTTGATTTCTACTTAACCAAAACTTCCCTAAAACTTCAAAAGCAAAAGCACTAGCATGATGAGCAGCTACTTCTTGAAAACCTTCTTTATCCGCCATATTTTTACCATCAATTAAATCAGAAATACCTCGAATAATTAATGCTGAAACCTGTTGATTAGCATGAGCAACTTGCAAAATACCACGACCTTCCATTTCCACAGCTAAAGCATCACCATAACTTTGCTGAAGAAACTCAAATAAATCTGATTTTTTATTAGCAATTACCTTTTCTCCTGCAGCAATAGGAGCAACAAATACATTAGGTTTAGCTGAATCAGAAAGTCTAGCTAACCAATCTGTTTTTCTAGCTTCAGCTTTTGCCCGTTGAATCATATTATAATTTGAAAGACCAACATCCGGTCTTGGCCTAAAAGTCTCAGCTACCTTACCCGACTCATAACCATAAACCTTAGTAGCAGCAACTACATCTCCCAGTTGGACATCCTTAATCCCTCCAGCTACTCCAACAAACAGAATCACATCAGGCTTAAAATAAGCGATCGCCCTTTCTGCTTCTATTGCTGCGGGTGAATTTCCAGCACCAGTCTCCACAATACCCACTTCCAACTCTTGACCATCAATAGAAAATTTACCCCTTTCATAAACTGTCCCTTGAGAGTGTATCTCCTCGCTCAAGTCACTGAGATGAGCGCGTACTGCCATATATTCGATACGAATTGCTGTTAAAATAACTGCACAAGCCATATTTTACCTAGTAATTGAACTGCTTTCTATTATCGTTAATTTATTTGGAAATGTCTAAAAATTAAACTGCTTTAACGTAGTGCTACATTGTCGTTTCAGTTATTAGTACCGACTGCTGAAATTCCCTAATACCAATTTCAAAAAAGCAGGGTATAACAAAACGTTGGAGCAGACTAATACAAGATATTAGTGGAGATGGTCTTGAATAATATCTGCTACTCAATTTAGTTGGTGATGGTAGTAACCAAGATCCTAAGATTATGTTCCTTATTTAAGGAATTAAGAAGTAAGAAGGTCAACTGAAATTGTAGTGAAAAAAGCCAATAAAAAGCGGGCGGAAACTTCCGCTGCATATTCACGAAATTGGTCATTTTTATCATGGTCTGCATAATCTTGAACTCCTTTAACAATAATTATGGGAATTTCGGAAATTGCGCCTACTACACCAATAGCTGCTCCTTCCATTTCTACTCCTAATATTTTCCGTTGGAGTTTTTCGATACGTTGGAAAAGTTGAGGGTCTTTTTGTACTTTGCTAGTAGTGGCAATTACCCCTGGATGAATTTCAGGATTTAAGGGGTCTTTATAGCGTTGATTTTCTAGATATTCTAATCGTTCATTTTTAATTTCTTTCACAGCTTTTTCGGTTAATTCCAAAGAGTCTGTTTTTAATAATTCTTGTTTTTTTAAACGTTGAATTGCCTCTCTCCAGTCTGGGCATTCTGTTTGTCTTTCTGGGTGCTGGTCTGGGCTAGAATATTTGTCTGGTTGTTGTTGAAAATTATAGAGTTTGTGGAGTAACCAACGCTCTTGATGATAGTAAGATTTTGGTCTAGGAGTTTTAATAGTATTCAGCCAATCTTGAGGAAAATCTTCAATAGCAAGTTTCCATTTAAAATTGAGGTTATAGGTGCGAATTTCATGGAAGATTTCTTTATTACGAATTTGTTGGTTATCTATTGATTCGTAATAAGCAACGAGTTTACCATAGTCAAATTTAAAGACTTCTTTCGCAACAATTACATCACCTAAAAAAACTTTTTTTTCTTTATTGCCTGCACAGACTCCAGTCATTGCTAAACAACTAGGTTTTAATTCAGAAATAAGTCGAGTAGCCAGATTATTAGTATAGTTTTCTCCCATTTCCGGAGGTCGGGCTGCTAATATATTTAATTGAGTACCGTTTTTATGGTTTAAAGTAGTTTTGTAGTAGGGAAAGTTGGAACTATCTTTGAATTCTTGCCAAGTATTTCCAGATTGATTATCGCAGTTTTTCAGAGCATCCAATTCATCTTTGAGAGCTGTAATAATTAGAATATCAATTGTTGATGAAGGAGGTTTCGTATCGGGTCTTGATGAAATAGGTGATGGATTATTTGGGGGTGAGGTAGGAACAGATATTTCTGTGTTTAATTCTCCGATTTTTAATTCTCCGATGTTTAATTCTTTTATTCTTCTTTTCCCAATACTAATTATTTTATTAGCAATTTCTATATCTGTCTCCTCTAAATTATATTTTTCTGGTTGCTTCAGAAGATAATCTAACAAAGCCATTAAAGGATGATAATCTGCTTTTCGACTAGAGACTGAATAATCTTTAAATTTGGAGACTAAAATAGTAATAAATTCATTAATATCTAAGTTAAAGTAAAGATTAGCAATAAAATATTTATCTATTCCAGCATTTCTCAGAATACCTCTTCTTCCTGATATGCCATCAATATCTATAAAAATATTTTCTAATAATCTTTCTAGTTGAATTAAATCGTCTTGTGGTAAATCTGAAAAGATGCGAGAGTTTGTCATTTTAGTTTATTTCCATTAATTGATGTTTTAAATTTTAACAGTTATAGCGTTTCTCAAATTGGTGAGATACAGTTTTAGATTCCCCCTAACCCCCCTTAGTAAGGGGGGAACTGCTTAAAAAGGGGGATTTAGGGGGATCGTAAATGTACCTCATCTGTATAAGAAATGTTATATCTAGAAGAGAAATTTTTGACCTAAGAAATACAGCATATTCCTCGTATAAGAAGTACAGAGATTAACAATTAAATGTTTGTAGTGCGGCCATATTTGCCCCCGATGAATGTACCTGACAAAAGTAGAATCTGCTATTAAGGTATTAAAGTTGTTTCAATGACTTTTCTCAACCTTTTCCATGCTCCTTCTCCTTTAAATTTTTCCCAAAATGACGAAGGTTGGTCATAAAAATAAAGTTGTTCTTCACTTAAGCAGTAAACAACAGGCACTTCATACCATAATAAATCAACATTATGATCGAAAGGATTTTCTTGACGTATCTTCCTTTTATTTTCTTGGTCTAAATTATCGACAACAGCAACAGAAAAACAAATATTGGTAGGTATTCTGAAATTCCAAAGTTGTGCGGTAATAGATGAAGTAACTTTTTCTTTTCCATATTCTAGACATTCAGTAGAATACTGTCTTAAAGTCTGTGTAGTAATAGAGGGAAAATAAGTCATAACAAAAAAAGCATCTCCTCTCATTTTACATAAACCAAAATCAAGTTCAAAATTAGTTAATTTAACCACAAGATTGGCATTAAAGTTTCTATTTTTAGTTTCAACATTATTCTTTATATCTAAAGCACCCTGACTTTTCAGATTTTCCTGAATACTATCTAAATAAGTATTGAGGTTCATAGTTCACCCTTCTATTAGTATTAATATATTTTGAATTTTAAGCAGTGCGAGCATCTTGATCGCCAGTAAACTATTGTGGATTTAAACTGCATATTTGCTGTGTGCTTAGTTGATGATATAACCCTTATTACTTCTGTACGGGTGATTCTTCAGCAATTAACAATTAACAATTACCTCTTCTTAAAACTGACAGGATTGACTAAAAGGATTTTTTTTATTTGATCCCTTTAACAGGGGAGGCTTTAAACCTGAATTGTTGAATGAATAATTCTTAACTATCAACTCTTAATTATTAATTATTCATTATTAATTATTCATTATCTGGTAAATTACCCCTACTGACTTCTGACTTGCTAAACGCATTTTAAATGCCTCTTAGCTAACTATTATCTGAGTGAGATAAAATTAACTATATATTAGGCAATTAAAGTTTTTTCAATGACTTCTCTCAACCTTTTCCATGCTATTTCTCCCTTGAATTGTTCCCAAAATGACGAAGGTTGGTCGTAAAAATAAAGTATGGCTTCATCTAAACAATAAATAACAGGAACTTCATACCATAATAAATCTACATTCTGATCGAAAGGATTTTCTTGGCGTATCTTAGTTTTAACTTCCTGGTCTAAATTTTTAACTACAGCGATAGAAAAACAAATATTACAAGGTACTCTAAAATTAAAAATTTGTGTACCAACAGATGAAGTAGTTCGATCTTTTCCATATTCTAGACATTGAGTAGAATACTGTCTTAAAGCTTTTGTATTTATAGAGGGTAAATAATCGATGATAAAAAAAGCATCTCCCCTCATATTAAATGCACCGAAAGGAAGTTCAAAATCAGTTATTTTTCCTACAACCTCAAACTCAAATTTTCCATCTGTACTTTTAACGTTCTTTTGTATATCTAAGGCACCTTGATTTTTAAGATTTTTCTCGATTTTGCTTAAGTAATTATTTAAGTTTTTATTATTACCTTCCATTGTTTCATGAGATTGGTATTGCAGAAATTTTTGAATTTGTAAATTTCCCATTTTCTGCAATTCCTCTAAAAACTCAATGTCTCGGTCTTCTAAATAACCAAATTTTTTTCTAGGTTGATTAGTTACAAAATGTGTAATTAGTAATAGTGGATGATAATAAGGATTTTGGCGAGAGACTGTATAATCTTTTAAATCAGCGACTAATATACTTACAAATTCCTGAGGATGTAAGTTAAAATTTAGGCTATCTATAAAGTAACTATCAATACCAACATTTTCTAGAAACGCCCGCCTTCCAGAAATAGAATCAAGTTGTTGAAACAATTTTTGGAAGATTGATTTTAGTTTAGTAATATGACTTTGCTTTAAAATAGAAAATATCATTGATTCAGTTGTATTCATTGTCATCGTAATTAATATAGTTATAAATTCCTGATGAGATAAGTTAAAATCTAGGCGATTTATAAAGTAATCATCAATACCAACAGATTCTAGAAACCCTCGCCTTCCAGAAATAGAATCAAATTGCCGAAACAATCTTTGGAAAATTAATTCTAGTTGAGTAAAGTTATCTCGGTCTAAAATAGAAAATATTATTGCGTCAGTTGAACTCATTGTTTTCTCCTTAATTAGCATTATGTGTTTTTTAATTTTTGATAGTAAGCTGTAAGAAAAATTTCCAATTGGACATCCTTAATCCCTCCACCTATCCCAACAAACCAAATTACATCAGGCTTAAAATAAGCGATCGCCCTTTCTGCTTCTATCACTACAGGAATTTCCAGCACCAGTCTCGACAATACCCACTTCCCACTTTTGACTACCAATAGAAAATTTACCCCTCTCATAAATTGTCCCATTAGGGTGCATCTCTTCCCTCAAATCACTAAGATGAACACGTACTGCCATATATTCGATGCGAATTGCCGTTAAAATAACCGCACAAGACATACCTTTTACCTAGTAATTGAACTGCTTTCTATTATGGCTAATTTATTTTGAAATGTGTAAAAATTAAACTGCTTTTCAATAAATTTCAACTCATTTCCAATACTGCTCAATTACTTCTATTACCAACTTATTACAGAAAAAAATTATATGAACGACCAAGAACCCATACTTCAAGTTTTTCTATTTGAATACAACAAATTGAAGGAAGAGCAAGTAAAACGTATTGCATTCCGAGACCAAATAATTTATGTAACCCTGGGAATATTTGGTGGAATTCTTTCCTTTGCTCTATCAAATAAAACTAATTTTTATGCCCTCTTAGTTATTCCTTGGGTTTGCCTAATTCTCGGTTGGACTTATTTAGTTAATGATGACAAAATTTCTGCTATTGGAAAATATATTCGGTTAAATCTCACAGAAAAAATTAAAGCACAAACAGATGATTCAGATATCGAATATATCTTTGGCTGGGAGATTGCTCATAGAAGTGATGAAAGAAGAAAAAGGCGCAAAATACAGCAATTAATTATTGATGAAATTACTTTTGTTTTCTCTGGTTTAGTTGCTTTATTTGCTTTCTGGTCTCTAGGTACAAATCTTCCTTTGGTGATTCATATATTTTGTGTTGTTGAGCTTATTCTCTTAGTAGTTTTAGGCATAGAAATTATTATTTATGCCGATTTAGCTAAAGGTCGGTAAATAATTAATAATTAACAATTAATAATTAATAATTATTGTCGCTGTTGGCAATAATGATAGCGAGGTTTATAGTTCTTTAAAAAAGAAGAAAATATAGTAATGCCTTTAGTTTTTGAACTGCCCGAACCCAATGACAAACTTGATGGCTACCTGCTATTTTATCGAATCTCATAGAATAATTAGTTTTGAAAGTTGAAAGGGGATTCAAAAATTGCTATATATTAGTTACAAACCTATTTTTTTTAGGAGAAATTATGAGCGATATTAGCGTCGAAGAATTAGCAGTAATTTTAGAGGAAGATGATAAGTGGTTGACCGAAAATTACAACAAACTTATCCAACAGTATCCAGGACAAATGGTGGCTATTAATGAAGGTAAAGTAGTTGCCGTGGGAAGAGAAGTAAGGGATTATTGTGCCGCCCGACAAAAGGCAGGTTTGGTAGGGCCATTACTAATAAACGTACCCCATCCCGATGATTTAGAACCATTTTTAATTTAAGCAAAGGGCACTAATTTTATGGCAATTATTTAGATTTAACTACAAACTGGTCAACGGTACTTTTCAACCTATAATTACTCTTGGCGTTCTTCTAAAAAATGCCTGGAGACGGGTAGATTTTTACGTCGATTCAGGAGCAAATTATAGTGTGGTTAGTTCTAAAGTTGCGGAGGAATTTGAGTTTAATTATCTCCAAGAGCGATCGCGTCAATTTACAAGTAGGAGATGGTAGTCTGATTCCAGTTTATTTGCACGATTTAGAAATACAGTTGGGCAGGGAAAGATTTACTTGTCTGATTGGATTTTCCCATCGCTTGGGCGTATCCTTTAATGTTTTAGGAAAGCAGGGAATTTTTGACAAGTTTAAAATCTGTTTTCTCGAATCTCAGGGAATAATTAGTTTTGAAAGTTGAAAAGTAATTAAGTAAGTTAAGAAATCTAAAACTATTTTTCAATAATTAATAATTAATAATTAATAATTAATAATTACCTCTTCTTTTCAAGGAGAGGATTGACTCAAAGGAAAATTTTTCTTTTTATCCCCTTAAAAGGGGAGGTTTTAAACCTTAATTATTCGGTAATTATTCTGAGGAAAGATTTGCTAATTTGTCTTTAGTCGCTTCTAGGATAATAAGGTCTGTTGACTTTAACGACACTTTTGAATGTTCCATCAAAGTAATAAAAAAGGGAAAAGTTTATATTATATCTCTGAAATGACCTACCTACATCAAAAATTAACCACTCAAATTTAAGATTATCGTTGCACAGTATGTAGCTAAGAAAAAATTGGTTAGGTATAAACTGATGATGAATCTTAGAGGGCGAAAATATTTTTTCAACCGTTCCCTGTTCCCTGTTCTCTGTTCCCTGCTATATGATATTCTAATTTTTTATAGGATGAGTTTGTTGTTATACCGGGAGAATAGATGTTAACATTCCTGTTTCAATTTGTACTACTTCTATTAGTAGTTTTGTCTTTTATATTAGTAGTTGGCGTACCTGTTGCCTATGCTTCCCCCCAAATTTGGAGTCAAGGCAAACCTTTGATCTTTATTGGTTCTGGTTTGTGGGTAGCACTGGTAATTGCAGTAGGTGTTTTGAACTTTTTGGTGGTTTAGGCCAGAAATTTTGATTTTAAATTGATAGAATCAGACAATTCTATTGGGCAATACCTAGATAAAACGTAGTGTAAGAGGCAAGAGATAGCGAGTTAGTGCTTGTTGCTACTTGACTCTTACTCACCTTTATACTAAAAGTTATTAGCTTTTATTTCAAAAATTTAACTAAAAAAGAATTCTAATATGACAGTTTTCGAGGGAACATTTACTCAAACGGACTCCTTACGCTTTGCTATTGTGATTGGTCGCTTCAATGACTTAATTACTGGCAAATTGATTGAGGGTTGTCAAGATTGTTTGAAACGCCACGGTGTAGATCCAAACCCAGAGGGTACTCAAGTGGATTATGTTTGGGTCCCAGGTAGTTTTGAGATTCCTCTAGTTGCCCGTCAACTGGCCATGAATGGTAGCTATGATGCAGTAATTTGTTTGGGAGCTGTAATTAAGGGCCAAACTCCTCATTTTGATTATGTAGCTGCTGAAGTATCTAAAGGAATTGCAGCGGCAGCATTTCAAACGGGAGTACCAGTAATTTTTGGCATTGTAACTACAGATACTATGCAACAAGCTCTAGAGAGAGCTGGCATTAAAAGTAATAAGGGTTGGGAATATGCCATGAATGCTCTGGAAATGGCTAGTTTGATGCGTCAAATGAGAGGTGGTATAAACTCCTCACCTAATAATCGTAGTATTACTGGTACAACACAAGCGTTACCTATAACTTCAAACCATTTAGTAGAATCCGATCTATCTCCAGAAGCTTAACGAAGTCAGAAGTCAGATAGGGGAGCCGTCGGATTGGCGACGTACAGAAGTTATTTTTGTAACGGGGATTTGAGCAAGGCTCCAAAAATATTTCGCCTTAAAAGGCGGGGTTGCGCGACCCAATTTTTTTGAGAAACCAAGCTATCTACAATTTTTGATCGGAAAAAATCTGCTAGAGGGTTGACAAATAAAATTATTTGTGAAATTATAGATGTATGGTTAAAAACTGCGGGTATAGCTCAGTGGTAGAGCGCAACCTTGCCAAGGTTGATGTCGCGCGTTCGAATCGCGTTACCCGCTTAATTAAGGGTGAAACTTTTGACTAATAAAGCTTAAGTTCGTCTATTAAATAGTTCAAACAATGGAATATCAAGAATAAAATTTTTTCCTTGTTCCCTGTTTCCTCTTGCTTTTGCTATAAGTTAGAATTGGGATAATATACCTATGCTGATTATTAGATTGTCTTTTTTCTATCAACGCCGTCGGTTCTACGATTACTTTGCGACCTCAAAAAGCTCTGAAAATTGATTTGAATGGAGAGTACCCCTGTCCATGTAGACGTAGGGGCAACTTAATTCCAATAACCCTGACAGATGCCTTTGGCTGTAATCGCTGTCAGCAAATATTTGTGGTAAATGAAAGTGGGGATACTATTGAACAACTCTCGACTCACTATCCCTACAAACCAGCTTGGCGATGGACAGGCAAACATTGGAATCGTGCCTATTCTAATTGGAGGGCGCATTATTTACCAATAGCTATAGTAATGATTTTAGTCCCATTAGTGATTTGGTTACCTCTGGCCTTACATTCTCCTGGTTCTAATATAGTTATTTGGGCACTGGTGGCAGTGGTTTTGGCTATGCTTCCTGCCTTGATTGTCTGGCTTGCTTATAGACGGTGACCTGAGTAGGGAAGTGTTCAACAATTAATAATTAATAATTAATAATTAATAATTACCTCTCCTTGAAAAGAAAAGGTAAGACTCAAAGGAAAATTTTTTCTTGTTTCTCCTTTTAAGGAGAGGCTTCAAACCTTAATTATTCGGTCAACATAGGAGTAATTGGTAGTCCTGCTTGCGTAATGATATATAGGAAAAAGGAATACCCTTCAATAATTAATAATTAATAATTAATAATTAATAATTAATAATTAATAATTAATAATTAATAATTAATAATTAATAATTAATAATTAATAATTACCTCTCCTTGAAAACGGATAGGATTGACTAAAAGGAAATTTTTTTCTTGTTTATCCTTTAAAGGAGAGGCTTCAAACCTTAATTCTTCGGTCATGGGAGCAAGAAGCTTCCACTGTTCTCGTAACAAAAATAATGACAATGCACGACTATTAATATGCACAACCACCGAATAATTAATATGAACTGACTAATAATTATCGAAAAGGTTATTTTTTCTGTGTTAATTATTTAATAATTAAAGTTTCAACTAATTTTCTTAAGCAGGGTAGTAGGAAATAGTGGGAAATTTCAGACATTTTCAAGAGAATGAAGAAGAGTATTTTTACAACTTTTAAGGCATTTTTTGCTAAAGTCCCGTTACTAATTAATGAGACCTAAGATCGCGCAGCAAAACGAAAAAAGATGAGATATTAAAGCAGAAAATAAGTAATACTAATTCCCAAAAGTATTGCTATACTTGGGCAAGACTTCAGTTGTTAACTAATCAGCACAAGCAAAATCACTTTTTTGTTAATTTCAGCTAAGTTAATGTTAATTAGGGTTTGCTGAAAAAGTCTTTTTGTTGAGGTAGGAGTCAGGAGACAACCCACCCCTCGCCCCTCCCAGGAGGGGGAGACAGGAGAAATGGCTTGGGAGCGAGGAGGTAGGAGTAAGAATTTTCCCAAGATTGTTCTGCCCAACTATGCGCCTAAAATACTAACTTTTTGAGCATGAAGAGCTGAAAAGCTTGCACTTTTGTTTACCCCAAACAGGCACTTGTCTTTATATGTCAATGCTTTTAGATTTAATCAGCAAGCCCTAATTATTCTTATGTTTGTTTCTCCCTGTACGGACGTTGCATGCAACGTCCCTACCCACTCCCCTACTCCCCTGTTCAACAAAATGTAGAAAAGTTTTTGAGAAATGGTGTAAGTATTCTGGAGGAAATGCTTACAAAAATTACCCTATATGATGCTTTTCATATAGGGTGAAAAAATTAATTTAGGGTGTATAGCAGTTGAAGGAAAGGTTAGGACAGTTCAAAAGTTTAAAACTCAGACAAAGTAAGACTTTTCCTTCTTACTTCTTACTTCTTACTTCTTACTTCTTACTTTTTCCTTCTTACTTCTTACTTCTTCCTTCTTCCTTCTTCCTTCTTCCTTCCGTTATGCTATTTTGTTGCCAATTTCACATCAGTTGCTAAACCAAAAACTTGTAATAATTGAATCATCATCCAAGTCGTATCAATTTCCCACCATTGCAAACCATGACGTGCAGAATACTGAAAAGCATGATGGTTATTGTGCCAACCTTCACCATAAGTTAATACGGCTACCCACCAACAGTTAGTAGAAGAATCACCAGCATCATAAGTACGATAACCAAATTTATGAGTGGCACTATTAACTAACCAAGTGCAGTGAAAAACAGCAACTATTCTGAAGAAAATACCCCAAACTACAAAAGGTAAACCTCCTATAAGGAAAAGTAAAATGCCAAAAGCAAACTGAATGGGAATAAAGTTATTTTGCAAAAATTTATAAACAGGATCGTCTGCTATATCTTTGGTATAGCGAGGAACTTCCGATCTGATTGGTAGATGATGAAGCATCCAACCCATGTGACTCCACCAAAACCCACGATGGGAGTCATGGGGATCTTGTTCATTATCTGAATGTAGGTGATGAATACGGTGTAAACCTACCCAGTCACAAACTCCACCTTGACAGGCAAGTGTACCGCAAAAAACTAAGAAGTATTCCAGCCACTTGGGAGTTTTAAAGCTGCGGTGTGTCACCATACGATGAAAGCCTAATGTAATACCTAGACCACCTGTAATCCAATGTAATAATAAGGCTAAACCAACTGCAGTCCAACTAAAGTTACTGGGAAGCAGGGCAAACAAGGCTCCAATATGCAGGAATGCCATAAAGCCTATTATGCTCCAATCAGGGGAAAATTTTTCTGATGTTGTTGAAATTGTCATGAAAATCTCTAGGTTAAGAACTAAATAGCTCAAAAGGAGCTAGCTTAATCAAAGCAAGTTTATATGTTCGTATAGGATATGGAAAATATTTTGGTAATAACTACTTAATCTATATCTATTAATTCAGAAGCAGAAAGTTAAAAAATATTCTTATACCAAAATCCAGTTTTTTGTTAAGTGTTTAAGTTTAAATTCCTAACTAATAATACAGGATAATTTTTCTTAAACCAAGGTACTATAAATATAGTAAATAAATATAGTAAAATCTCTAATTTTTGGTGATTGAATCTGAAAATTTGATTGATAAAAAAAAGTCAATTACTATCTTTAAAATTAAGCAAAACACTGCTTTGTTTATTGAGTTTTTTGACTTCAAATTTATTATGGCTTTTTGATGAAACTTTTTTCAAAAAAAATCACAGCCTCAACAATCTAAATTAATTCTTTGTTGACAAAGGAATTTTAGATTTTATTGTGAATTTGAGTATTAACAAAAATTTACACTTTGTATAGCATACCACAAATACAACAAATTAAATATGAATAGCACTACTTATCTACAAACAGCAGAACAAGACCTATTTCCCATATTTTCCGATATTGATAGCTTAGTCAAGCAAAATCTCAGACGAGTTATAGATGCTTTTCGGGAGCATCGGGTAGGTGTCCATCACTTTGCAGGAGTTACTGGTTATGGCCATGACGATCTAGGGCGGGAAACTTTGGACAAGGTTTTTGCTCAGATTATGGGGGCTGAGACAGCAGCGGTAAGAGTCCAATTTGTTTCTGGAACTCATGCGATCGCCTGTGCTTTGTTTGGGACTCTGAGGCCAGGGGATGAAATGTTGTCTGTGGTGGGTTCTCCTTACGATACTTTGGAGGAGGTTATTGGTCTGAGGTCCGAAGGCCAAGGTTCTCTGAAAGATTTTGGCGTTAGTTATCGGGAATTGCCGTTAACTGAGACTGGTGCAATAGATTGGCGGGGGTTGGAGTCTGCAATTACTGAGAAAACTCGTCTGGCTTTGATTCAACGTTCTTGTGGTTATTCTTGGCGAGCTAGTTTGTCTATTGCAGATATTGAGAAAATTGTCAAGATAGTTAAGGAACAAAATCCTCGGACAGTTTGTTTTGTGGATAACTGTTATGGGGAGTTTATTGAGGAGCGGGAACCTCTTGTGGTGGGAGCTGATTTGGTGGCGGGGTCTTTGATTAAAAATCCTGGTGGTACTATAGTTCCGGCTGGTGGGTATGTGGCGGGTAGGGGAGATTTGGTGGAGGCTGCTGCTTGTCGGTTAACTGCTCCTGGTATTGGTAGTAGTGGTGGGGCAACTTTTGAGCAGAATAGGTTGTTGTTTCAAGGTTTATTTTTGGCGCCTCAAATGGTGGGGGAGGCAATGAAGGGTAATCATTTGACGGCTTATGTTTTTGATAAGTTGGGTTATCCTGTTAATCCTCTTCCTTTTGAAAAACGACGGGATGTTATTCAGGGGATAAGGTTGGGTTCTCCGGAGAAGTTGATTGCTTTTTGTCGAGCTATTCAGCAATATTCGCCTGTGGGGTCTTATTTAGATCCGGTACCGGCACCGATGCCTGGATATGAAAGTGAGTTGGTTATGGCGGGGGGGACTTTTATTGATGGGGCGACTTCTGAATTTTCGGCGGATGGTCCTTTGAGGGAACCTTATGTGGTGTTTTGTCAGGGGGGGACTCATTGGACTCATGTGGCGATCGCTCTGGAGGCGGCTATTGAGGCAGTAGGGTTTTTTTGAAGTCAGAAGTCAGAAGTTAGAAGTCAGAAGTTAGATTTTATAGGCTCAAAATGGTTTCTCTTCTAGGCAAACCAGAGTCGGTTGAGGGGTATGTGACATCCTCTCCCCTTAAACCAAAGATTATAACGGGAGATTCCTAAACCTCACGATTTAGGCTTACTGCTTGAGTGGCACTTATCTAGACTGTTGCCAGCCCCCGACAGTACGCCTACACAGTCAATTTTTTGAACCACGATCTGCCCGACCGCAGTGACACCTCGATGGCAAATTACTTTTGCTGCTGCTACATCACGGTTGATTTCGTAGTGACATTCAGGGCATTTATGAGTACGTTCAGACAAATCTTTTTTACCTGTATGCGCTCCACAATTCGGACAAATTTGACTGGTATATCTGTAGTCTACCTTGCCGAAATATACCCCTCGTTTCCTGCATACCCAAGCTAAGATATTGAAAAACTGACCGAACCCTGCATCTAAAGTATGCTTGCCTAACATTCCTTTAGCCCATTTCCTCAAGTCTAGGTCTTCCACAAATATCATTCCTGCTTGGTCACATAAATGATGAGCTAGTTTAAAGTGAAAGTCTTTTCGGGTGTCTGAGATTTTTTGATGAAGTCTTGCTATTTTTTGGTTAAGCTGATGTCGATTTGCTGATCCCTTAGATTTTAACTTTAATCTACGTTGCAGTAATCTCAACTTGCTGTGTAGTTGGCTTAAAAACTTTGGACGTTCAATCAATTCACCATCAGAAGTTGCTAAGAATTTATCAAGTCCAATATCAATTCCTAGGGGATGTCCTGAAGCAGGGGCATCCGGAACACTGACGGGACTTTGTATAGATAACATGGCAAAGTACCCGCTTGCTCGTCTTACAACCCTCACCTGTTTCAGCTTAAATCCTTCTGGAATTGGTCTAGATAATCTCATCGGAACTAATCCAATTTGGGGTAGTTTTATATACTCGTTCGAGATGGGATTATTTTTAAACTGAGGGAATACAAAAGACCGCATTCTGTACTTGTTTTTAAAGCGAGGAAAACCATAACCTTGCTCTTT
>NZ_JAAHHG010000560.1 GCF_010692555.1 Okeania sp. SIO3B5
CAGAATGGATGGCTTTAATACCATTTTTTAGGGCGTAAATTATCTTTTTTGTCAAAGGGACATCTCATGTAAAGTCTTTTTATCGCTCTTACTATTCGTAACATTCTTTTTTCAAATTGGTATAATACCACTTCACTTACAACGCTTTTGCTGATTGATGAACCACATTGTCATAACCAAAACCCTGTAAGGGCGAATGGCCATTCGCCCCTACTGTGGTCTATTGAAATAAAAACCCCTGTAAAAGCTGAAATTACTGTAGAGTAGAGTTTTTAAGTACTTAAAATATCACTTCTTACTTTTGACTTTTGACTTTTGACTTCTAACTTCTAACTTCTGACTTACCTTAAGTCTGCAATAGCCATTTGTGCCCTAGCACTAACCGCTAAAGTTGTATCTGTATCAACAATCTCCTCAAACCTGCTCAAAACATCCTCAAGCCATTTTGGAGCGCTAACTTCTACAGCTTTAGCCAAGCCATGCAAACCGACTACAGCAGCATAACGCACTACCCATTCTGGGTCTTGAGATACTTGCAGCAGGGTTTGAAAAACACGCTGTTGAGCATCGGAAACTTCTGCTTCTGATAACTTTTCCCAATCAATAAAACCTAAACCTCTAGCTGCACCTCGTCGTACACTAAAAGAAAAGTCATTTACGGCACTATCTAATAATAAATCTAACCCACGGGGATCGCCAATACCTGCTAATGCTCTGATGGCCCAAGCTCTAGCACCATAGTTATAACCGTCAAGTTTTTCTAGTAGTGGAAGTACTGCCGTTTCCCCAAGTAAAACTAACCCATCAACTGCTGCTACTGCTGCCCCAGGATTGTTGTACCCTAAAACTGTAATTAATATCGGGATAGCATCTTCCATCTGAGCTGCTGCTAAATCTTTAACTGCATCAATTAAGCCTTGAGAAGAATCTGCTTTTTCCACTGCCCGGATGAGTTGATTATTTATTGTCGAGGGTTGATTATTCATTTTTAGGGAGTAGGGAGTAGGGAGTAGGGAGTAGGGGGAGAGAATTGATAATTTATGTACAATAGTTGATTTTATTTTCTATTATCACCAGGTGTCTATTCTTAGGAAGTAGGGAAGTAGAAAAATAGTAAAAATACGAATAGTATAAACTAATTAATATTTTATAAAAGTGAGTCCATTAGAGTCATTACTTCAATAGCCTCATCTGATAATAATAATTGAGATTCTACTTTTGACTTTTGACTTTTAACTTTTGAA
This sequence comes from Okeania sp. SIO3B5, assembly GCF_010692555.1. GTDB lineage: Bacteria > Cyanobacteriota > Cyanobacteriia > Cyanobacteriales > Microcoleaceae > Okeania. Next base: position 1,245 of record NZ_JAAHHG010000560.1, read on the forward strand.
TTTATTGTAATAGCCTCATCTGATAATAATAGTTGAGATTCTACCTTTGACTTTTGACTTATCACTTTTGAATTTATTGTGAGGTGATGTTCCAAAAGTCCTTTGAGGGCAATTAATTTCATACTATTTTCGGCTAAGGTTTCTGATATTGCCTGAGCTGCAGGTAAATAACCGATCGCTGCTAAATCTAATAGTGCAGAGCGTCGTAACTGTAAGTTATCACCCTCTAATGCTTGAGTCAAATATTCTCCATATACTGCCTCTCCTGTAAGTTGATATAGGGACCTAGCAGCAGCATATTGTACTTTTTCTGCCGGATGTTCGATAAAAGGTTTAATTAAAGGAATTGCTAATTGAGCTTGAAGTGTTCCTAAAGCTTCAATAATGTCTTCGTAGGGTTGAACAAGATGAGGCTTACCTGGAACTAATACTGCAGCTTCAACCCCTCCATCTAAAAGTTTGATTAATGCGGAAATGCAGCTAGGGTCTCCTAACATTTCTAATGCTTCTGCTGCTGCTTCTCGTACATAATAGTCTGAACTTTCCAAACATTTAATCAAAGCTGGTACAGCTTTTTTGTCTTCTAACTTACCCAAAGCTCTAGCTGCATTGCGTCTGAGAGGATACCCACCGTCTTCTGTTCGGTCAGATTCATCTTCTAGAGCTGCAATTAAGCCTTCTATAGCTGCAGGTATATTTACTCGAAATCTACCCAACCACCAAGCAGCATAATATCGTTTACCTAATTCTTCATGCCGTAGATTGGCGATCGCTTCTTCTACCGTTAGAGACTCGCCACTGTCGGATGTTTGTTCTGATGGTGAATCCCAATGCTGCTGTGCCATAACTTCATCTAAATCGACTCTGACAAAAAACGATGCCTGGAAAGATAAACAGATACTAACTACAGGCCAGCACCTGTATACCTCTCCAGGCTACGTTAAATATTAGCTCAAAGCTATGTGATTAAGTGAACATTTATTTCACTTTCATCAGTTAGTTTCTGTAACAACTACTAGCTGAGAGCGTTGATAGCGTAATCAATATAGTTGTTAGCTTCAGTTCCAGGTTGACCAGTAATACCATGGTTAGCTTTGATATACTTTAGAGCTTCAATATACCAGCTAGGAGATAACTCGAAGGTTTTATTAATTTCATCAATTCCTGCAATGAGTATCTCATCCATAGGACCTGTACCACCTGCAACCAGACAGTATGTTACCATCCGGAGATAGTAACCAATGTCACGAGAACACTTTGCTTTTCCTACTGGAGTAGAAGCATAGGTAGGTCCCTGAGTTGTAGTAGTGTAGGGGAACTTGTTGTATACTGCTTGAGCAGCTCCATCAATCAAGGTTTGAGATTTGCTAGTAAGAGCTTTAGCAGCTTCTAAGCAAGCAGCAGCACGTCCGAAACGACCAAAGGCTGCATTGATTTCTGTGTTAGTTAAAAAGCGACCTTGAGAATCAGCAGCAGTTACTGCTTCAGTTAGAGGAGTTTTCATGTTTGAGGTACTTCCCTTATTATTGTGAGTACAATTTTTGGTACGATTTTAAAAGTTGTAGAGATGCTAAGGTGCATCCTTACAAAAAAAGTTTTTTACAGTTTTTTTAGGCAACTGCTGCAGCAGCGCGATCGAAGTAGCTACCAATCTCAGAGATTAGAGAGGCGCAATCTCCAGGAGTAATGCCATTTGGATCGTTAGCAATAGCAATAGCTGCATCTTTCATTTTTTGCACGCCTACTGCTACAGAAGCACCAGGAGTTCCTAGAGCTAAGTAAGTTTCACGCAATCCATTGAGACAACGGTCATCTAGCACACTTGCATCACCAGAGAAAATAGCATAAGTTACATAACGTAGGATAATTTCCATGTCACGCAAACAAGCTGCCATACGACGGCTTGTATAAGCATTTCCACCAGGAGCAATTAACTGAGGCTGATCTGCAAATAGAGAGCGAGCTGCATTAGCAACGATAGTTGAAGCGTTGCTAGTAATGCGGTTAACTGCGTCTAAACGCTTATTGCTATCTGCCACCATTGCGCTTAGAGCGTCGATTTGGCTAGGTGTAACAAAATCACCCCTGGCATCTGCCTGGGAAACTACTTTTGTAAAAGCATCAAACATCGATTAATTCTCCTAATTTGATTTTTTTTAATTGCTTTTCGATGCTATGGGTATTCTTTTAGTTTTTTCAGCCTAGCTGCCCATGGCTGGAAAAGTAAAATAGGACTGTTTGAGAATCCTGAGAAAATCTTACACCGTTTATGAGAAGCTTTTCAATACTTATCAATCAATGTTTGTGTTAATTTTCTCTTATCTTTATAACCCTTCAGATATTCTTTATACAATGCTGTTGTGTTTTTATTTATTACAAATTATTAACAAAATTTTCTACAGTATAGAAAGTTAAACAGGATTCAAGGCCAACTGTCTTTCTAGGTCAAATAGAAAGCCATGAATATATTCTTCTGTCCATTCAGGGCCATAAAATCTGGTAAACATTCCCCTCGCTGGATCTTTCTCGGCTCGATATCTGAGATAACGCAGTTGTGCCTGCTTGATTTCTGCTAATTTCTCTATATCAGTAATAGGTTGTGCTTGCTTTACAAAGATGAAATAAGCTTGCAGGTAATCTTTGAAGGCTTCAAGCACTCTTGTCTTGACTAATTCAGTTCCTTGAGGACGAGTCCAAAGAAAGGCTGGAGAAAAGAATGGAATTGCTTCTTCAGGAAAATCTCCTCCCCACGGCAAATGCTGCTTATGTGTTTGGAAGGTATCCCATATTGGCTGAGTATACTTTTCTTGATACTGAGGATCATCCCGAAATAAGGGCTGCATATCTAGGGCAATTAGATGTCCCCCTGGTAGGGTAACTAGGTCTGCCCCAAAAAATGGCAAATCATAATTAAGGTGGGGAAATATTACAAAATTTAACACTTGGAGGGCACTGCCACCTTGAACATGAGCTGCTCTAATTTGTCGGAGCTTGGGACTACAGTAAGCGTAACTGGTGGTTTTTACTTCTTGTTCCTTTTTACCCTTGCCTGTTATAGCAACTTTATGTTCAAATCCAGGGGGTATGGGGTAAGGTTTTAGTTCTAGTTTTTCCTTGAGCTGAGTGATAGCATCATCTAGAAAAGGTTTATACAAATTCTCTATATTTTCAGTTGGTGTCATTTCAGTTATCAGTTATCAGTTATCAGTTGTCCAAGACATCAGGAATTACTTTTCTAATTATATTAAATGACCCATTTACATCAGCATTTAATAATTTATTTTCCCTAGTTTTATACAACCCTCTTGTTACTCTTTGTTTTTCACTAAATTTCGGTTTTTGTTCTCTATATTTCCGCAAATCATCCCCATCTAAAAAACTCGATTGAGATGTATAAAATTCTTCTGTATTGAGATGTATAAAATTTTTCTGTAATTATTACTTTTATTCCTCTTAGTTGCGCTTTATATGTTAACATCTCTATTAACCTATAATCAATGAGGAATATTCACAAATAATTGTTTATTGTTCTTTTTTTCTAATTTTATCTCTTGTTTCCAATTCTGATTATTCCCAATAATTAACCTGCCTATTTCATAGTTAACCGAATAATTAATAATTAAATAATTCGCGCCTTGAAGCCTCTCCTTTCTGTAACGGTTAAAACTCGAGTAATTATCAATTAATGAAACACCAATCTATTCTCTTTTAGTTACTGTATGAAGATAGTTTTCTACTCTTAGACAATTTCGTTTGTGAGTTAATTTTTTTAACCGATGAAAATTACTTTTAGCTTCATACCTTAATTGTAGCTGATAACAACTCAATTAATAGACAACTAAGTAAACTTACTCATTTTAGTTTTATCGCTATAGTTATGAGTAAGTTTGGGGAGTTTTAGACAAGTTTTCTCTTTCTGTATTTACCCCCCCTGGATGTGTTAGAAGGATGCGAGTATCAATTTTTAACTGAATAGTTAACAAAATTATTGGAATTATCGGGTTGCATTGGGAACAGCTAATGGTACAGCATCTTCAAACAAGAATTCGTAGAGAAATTTTTCTGACCACTCATGGCCAAAATAACTGCTAAATAATCCTGATGCTGGGTCGCGCTCTGCACTATATTGATCGTAATCTTTTTGCGCTTTAATTATCTTTTGAATATCTTCTGTTTGATCGAGAGTTTCTGCTCCATCTAACATTTGCCAATACAAGTTAATGTATTTTTGATAAGCTTCAAAAAATTTAGTTCTCACTGTTTCTTCATCTGTTTTAGCAAACAGTAAATATTTAGAAAAATATTGGTTAGCATCATAAAATTTCATTTCTAATTTTTGAGCTAAGTTATTATATTCTTCTCGCAGCGATCGCATTGGTTCTATATATTTTTCTAAATAAGATTCTTCCTGAAATAAAGGTTGAAAATCTAATACTACTAAGATTTTACTTTTACCAAAAGATAATAGGTCAATTCCTAAAAGTGGAATGTCATAGTAGTAACTGGGATAAATCACACTATTAAATACCTGAGCTGAAGCTCCTGCATCAATATAGGTATAACGTATTTTTCTTAGCTGAGGACACTCATAACACCAACTTTGGATGGTGGCTTGATTCTTGCCTCGATTACTAACGTTTGCTTCTAAACCAGCAGGTATTGTTCTACTGCTTAAGTCAAATCTACTGAATAGCTCTTTTTCTAAGTATTCTAAGAATGGCCTGTACATTGATACTTATGGTAACATATTAAATCACTCTACAGAATAATTGATGGCCATCACCTGAGTCTCATTTCTCATAAACAAAGCAATAATCCTTCATAAAGTCAAAAGTCTAAAAAAAAATGTCAAAAATTAAAACTAATACCAATATCTCTATGAAGCTGCGCTTAATAAAAGATAACAATTATCAGTAAAGTTCAAGCCTGGGTAAGAATGTTAAGAATTATTAAGCGCATTGTTACAGAGAAATGGTATAAGTAGGGTTTGCTGAAAAAGTCTTATGGGTGAAGGTAGGAGACAGGAGACAACCCACCCCTCGCCCCTCCCCCTCCCAACCCACCCCTAGCCCCTCCCAGGAGGGGAGGGGGACAGGAGGAACGGGGAATGTAGAGGAGGTAGGAGCGGGCGTTTTGTCCCTTAATTTTTCTGCC
>NZ_JAAHHG010000561.1 GCF_010692555.1 Okeania sp. SIO3B5
CGGAAACTCGTGCGCGGACGTGGAGGGAAGCGTTAGACTACCGCCAAGGAAGCAGCACCCTGTGTTAGCGACAGCTATGCGAAGCAAAGCGTCAACCCGCCGAGGAGCTATGGCTCAGTAGGAATCCCCGTGCCTAAAGGCCGGGGAGGATGTCAAAGTTTAAAATATACAGCTTGGTGTAATATCATGCCCGGTTGAATAGTTACACTTTGGAGGAATGAAGGCAGCTATGCTGCTATGCTGAGGGCAGAAGGGAAGAAAAGATTAGAAGGAATAACGAAGTCAGAAGTTAACCCACCCAGGAGGCAAGGTTAATTTATTGTCACTAGAGAAAAATTGATAGGGAGATGGGGGGATGGGGAGATGGGGAGATTCTTATATTTACTTGCTATTTGCACAATTAAATGTATTTCATATCCATATAAATATTCTAGGCGCGACAATGAATTAGCCCTGCTCCCAGGAGGGGAGCCAGGAAGGGAAGTAGGGGATTTGAGCAACTCAAATATTACGCCTTAAAGGGTGGGGTTTTAGACCCATATTATGGGTGCATCTCATAGCAAGCAAAAATACTTTTTTCCTATATATTCCCTGTTCCCTGTTCCCAGATCCGGTGTTCCCTAAAAGTGATAAATTTTTGGCTTTATTCACGCATTGAGATGCACCCCATATTATTTTGATAAAGTTTTTCATCACTAATTATCCGGACATAATATAACTGCTAGTATTTGTTGGCCTGCAAGTTTATATCCCAAGCAATTTTAAGCAGTCCCATTGACGGTGGGGTATTAAACCGGCAAAAGATAAAGATAAATTGTATGACATTTACCGAAAAATTAGGTTTAAAGCCTTGCCCTTTTATGTCAAAAATAAGCAACACCCTTTTAATATTTCAAATAAAAAAACAATAGAAGAAGAAAAGCATTTTCAACTATCAGCGCTTTCTTTGAAATTAATAGTATATAAACCTTAAGTATGCAATAGCTGATTAATCATGACCTAGTTTCAGAATCTATAATTATCAAGTTGAAGTTTGACCAAGAAATTACGATCAAACTCTTCAAAGTTTGGATATTTATTACCAAAAAAAGGAAAGGTGATAATTAATAATTAATAATTATTAAACTATCTAAATAGGAAGTCGAAACCAACGATTAATTAAATTATAGAAGCGATCGCCCATAGACGGTTGAGACAAACTTCCTTTTACAGTATATTTTTTTACTAACTGATGACCAAGAGGTGTGAGGCGAAAACCATCTGTAATACCTTGTCCATCAACTTCCCTCCTTAATACACCCACCTGAATTAGCCACATTAAATAATTTTCAGCAGCTAATTCTGATATGGGCGAACGAGTATAGTCGTTTTTTAAACCTCTCTCTGATGCTATTGATTTTAATTCCACACTTTGATCGGACATTGTTGTAAATAATCTGATGTTAAATGGGCTACAACTAAGCGCTCTTTCCGCCCTTTTTTCAGTATTAGTAGGGTATTGGAGTGATATTAAGTTTTCAGATTTTATAGAGCTCATAGCGATTATTTTTTTATAATAGCATTTCATTATATCATATAATTGATATTATTTATGTTATTTATAATACAAATAATATTTTATTTTTTTTTAACAAAGTAGTCTAGAAAACCAAGCTAGAAAAAATTTCAGGATAAGTCAAAGTTTTTCAAAGCACAAAATATCTTAAAATAACAGAAAGAATACAAGGCCATGCCGTAAACTTATTTAAGGAGAAAACAAAATCTATGCCATTATCTGTTGGCACCAAAGCACCAGAATTCACAGTAAAAGATACCAACGGCAGCACCGTTTCCTTATCTGATTTTGCTGGTAAAACAGTTGTCCTATATTTTTATCCCAAGGATGATACTCCAGGTTGTACTAAAGAAGCTCAAAGCTTCCGAGACAACTATGCTGAATACCAAGGTAAAGATATGGTTGTTCTTGGTGTAAGCATGGATGATGAAGCTTCCCACAAAGCTTTCACTGAAAAATATGGTTTGCCTTTCCAACTATTGGCAGATGTTGATGGCGCTATCACGAAAGCTTATGATGTTGAAGGTGGTGGATATCCTAAACGTGTCACCTACATTATTGACTCTACAGGGAATATTTCTCATGTTGATGAGAATGTGAAAACTGGTAGTCATGCTCAAGATATTTTAGAAGTTATCGGCGCAAAATAATTATAGTCAGGGAATAGGGAATAGGGAATAGGGAATAGGGAGCAGGGAACAGGGAACAGTGGGAAAAACATTTCCCTGTCTAAGGTTTATTATCAGTCTATGTCCTAAGCAACCCATTCTTTGCTATAGTTTGTACTAGACATCTCCGATAATAAAAAATAAGATCGATTATCGCACAGAAACTATTAATTCTTTCCCCCTACTCTGTACGGACGTTGCATGCAACGTCCCTACCTACTCCCTACTCCCTCTTTTCTGGAGATTTCTACTAATTTTCAGTATCTAATAAATTTTCCGAAAAATACTTTTTTACTAATCGCCTGTGGAATTATCTACAGGTTTATTTGTTGTAGCAAATTTTAGTTTTAGAATAAATAGAAATTATGAGTACAGATACCCTTTCCTATCTTGGTCCGACCGAATTTCTAGTTAATCAACCTACTGTTATTACAGGTAAATTTAATCCCGAACAAATCCATAATATTGCTCTAATAGCAGAAGATAAATATCCTTTGAATGTTACTAAAAATTCAACTACAGGATTATGGCACACAATTTTAGAATCAGGGTTTAATGGTTCAGGAAATCGTTGGTTGCGACTGAAAGGAACGGATATAAATAATAATTTAATTACTGAACAAACAATTAATATTACTGTTAATACTGAACCGATTATTTACCCATCATTAACATTAATTACCCTCACGAATACTGTCTTTCAAGAAAGATTAGAAGAGCTAGATAATTTAACTACTGAAGAAAAAGTAAATCTATCAGCAGGTCAAACTTATCGACTCCTTAAATATCAGTTAGTAGATAATTACCTACAAGTCGAACTTGCAACTCCTATTCCACCCATTGGCAAATTTGGCTATTTTAATTCTCAACAAGTACACTTATCTAAATGGGCAAAAGTTCTTTACTTCAATCGTGCTAATTTACCTGAAGCACCTCAAGATAAAGCTTTACTATGGGTGAAACAAAGAACTCAAATTAAACTTAGACCGGAACCTTATTCCCAACTAGCATCCAATGAACAAATAGAACTTTTTTCTGGAGAAACTGATGTTATCCAAGGTTATGCTAGCGTAGAAGGTCATTTTCGAGTATCTTTAACTAAAGCTATCCCTGGTTTTGGGGATACAGGATATGTCGATCCACAAAAAGTGGAAATTATCAGGCAAGGGGAGACAGTAAAACATAGTCAAACAGCGATCGCTCTGAAAACTCTCAACAATACCATTATCAAAAAGCAACCAACAAACGAAGCATATTTAAAACCAGATGAAAAATTAATTCTGCAAAAGGGAATGGTTTATGGTGTCTCCAACTACACATACCAAAATAACCACACAAGATTATTACTCACAGAAAACCTACCGAACTTTGGTAACGAGGGATATGTATATCCAGATTTTGTGCAATTAACTGAAGCTAGTCAAACTTTTGCAACTGCTGCCACACTCAAATTTTTAGGTCCTACAGAAGTTTTAGTCAATCAAACCACAACTCTTCGGGGTACTTACGATCCTAGTCAAGGAAAAACCGTAACAGTGACTGCGGAAGATAAATATCCATTACCAGTGAATCTTGACTCAGAGTCTGGTTTATGGGAAGTCAAATTAAGTCGAGGATTTAATACAGCGGGAACACGGTGGTTACGCTTACAAAGTCTTGATAGTAAGGGAAATGTTGTTGATAGTAAAGTAGTTAATATCTATGTAAGTTCAGAACCGATATCTGCTGGAAAAGATATTAAGTTGAAAGTTACCAAGGATACCTGGTTTAAATTATATCCTATAGATAGTTCCAAGCTTAATAATCAACAAAAAGTTAGGGTTGACGCAGGAGAAATTTTTACTGTTGAAAAATATGGATTAGTTGATGGGCATTTAAAAGTGGTATTGAGTAATGGGATATCACCGATAGGAAATTTTGGCTATTTTTATGAACCTTATGTTGAAGTGAGAAAAGGTTCTAAGCTTCTGCTATTTGATTTTACCGATGTTCCAGATACTTATATCAGCGCTAAAATATTGGTAGTTCAAAAAACTTTTATTAAGGGTAGTCCAGAAGATTCATCTCAACTTGATGATAATAAAAAAGCAGAATTATCTCTAGGTCAGACTTTGGCAATTACTGGTTATGCTTCCACTAGAGGGCATTTTCGCGTAACTCTGCTGGAATCTATTCCCGGTTTTGGTAAAGTAGGATATATCTATTGGCAGCACGTTAGAATCAAGAAACAAGAAGAGGAAATACTCTACGATCCTAATGCTATGACGATGACGGTTCGAGAAACTACGGTGATTAAAAAGCGACCTTTGTTTTCATTTTTGTTAGGTAGTTCAGAAAAGGTAACGTTACCTATCGGTAGGGTGTACGGGGTGAATAGTTATGCTGTAGAGGGAAATCATCTCAAAGTTGCTTTGACCGAACAAATGGGAGAATTTGGTAATACTGGTTATGTGTTTCCTAGTTACTTTTTGTTTAAACGTGGGAATAAATCTTTTAATCCCATTAGAAATAAAATAGAACTGAATGTTCCCTATTTTTCTCAACGTGATAACCCTCGATTTTATTGGTCTACTTGTAATGTGACATCGATCGCGATGATTTTTGCTTATTATGGAGTGCGGTCTTATTGGGGCGGGCAGCTAGAAGATGAGTTGTTGGAATGGTGTTTTAATAATTATGGTCAGGGTTCGGAAACAGACCACAGTGTTTTATCAGCTTTGATTCGTGCTTATGATTTTGAGACAAGTTTTAGCACTACCCGTGAGTGGTCTGAGGTTAAAAATGAGTTGAATAATGGTCGTCCAGTAGTTGTAGCAGGAGACTTTACTGCTAGCGGTCATATTTTGACAGCGATCGGACATAGTTACAAGGGTTATATTGTTAACGATCCTTGGGGGAATGCTTTAACTGGTTATTCTGATACTGAAGGTAGTCGTTTAATTTATCCTTATGATTACATGGATCGAGTTGCGGGTCCTAATGGAGGTGTTTGGGCGCATTTTATTAGGAAAAAGTAGCACTCAGGAGTCAGGAGTCAGGAGTCAGGAGTCAGGAGGGAAGTGTGTTAGGGGAGTAGGGGAGTAGGGGAGAAAAAGATACTTAGAAACAAAAATTTATTGCATAGTTTTATTCGGTCCAGTAGTGGCGCGTCAAGCTTGAAATAGTGTTTTAGGAAAATTCTCCAAACCTTAGTCAGAGCAAGAATTATACTCAAAAATTTAATACATCATTTTCAGCTTGACGCGCTACTACTGGCGCATCAAGTTTGAAATAGTGTTCATGCGTAAGTCCTAATTAAGAGTTATTAATGTGGATATTTTTATCAGGGATCTTCATTTAATATCATGTCCGGATAATTAGTTATAAAAAAACTTTCTCCTTCAACTCCAGTTCTTCTTCTTTCTTCCCTCTTTCCTCCTGACTCCTGACTCCTGACTCCTGACTCCTCCGTAGTTATTTATTTATCACTGTTCAACCGGACATGATATAAAACATAAGTTGCAAAAATGTATCCAAATTCTGCAGTTTTGTTTATTTACTCATCTCAAATAACTCGATAACATAGTAAATGTAAGCGAATTTAAAACCTAATTGAACAGAACACCATGATGAAATTACAAAATTTAAAATCTGGAAAAAATGATATTACCTTTAAATCTCAGGGACTAAACCTTTCAGCTCACCTCTACACACCAGAAGGTTTTGATTCAAATGGTAGCTATCCCGCTATTGTCTTTTCGCCAGCCTTTAACCAAGTGAAAGAGCAAACCGGAGCCGTTTACGGTCCTGAGCTTGCCGAACGCGGTTATGTCACTATCGTTTTTGACCATATCGGTTATGGTGACAGCGAAGGGGAAATTCGTAACAACGAAAATGCATTTGTGAAGATTGAAAGCATCCGCGATGCGGTTAGCTTCATGGGTACACTTCCCTTCGTTGACCGTGACAACCTCTTTGGCATCGGTGTTTGCGCATCAGGCGGTTACATGGCTTTGACTGCCACGACAGATAAACGCTTGAAAGCTATTGCCTCTGTGTCCGGCATGATGGGCAATAAGGCCAGCTACTTTGAAGCGATGGATCGTGAGACTGTTACAGCCTTAATTGCTAAACAAAATGCAGGTCGTCAAAAAACTTATGAAACAGGCGTA
>NZ_JAAHHG010000562.1 GCF_010692555.1 Okeania sp. SIO3B5
CATTTTTTACCTCATTTACTCTGATATTTTTGACAAATGAAAAAGTGAAAAAAAAGATTTATATCTGTGATTCAGATAATTGAGTTTCATTACTTGTCGTTTTTTGAGTTTGAAGAATTCCTTTCTGATAAACTAACCAAGTAAAAATAGCAACTCCAGCTAAAGTTCCAGCCAAATCGTGGAGAATATGAAATAAGGCATTATAAACAATTTGAGGATGCTCCGGGGTGCCTCCATATTTATCTAAAAGAAAAACAAATGATAGATTTACTCCTACAGAAAATATAGGAAAGAAGATAATTTTCCAATCTTGAATAAGTTGATATCCTCGATAGGTAAGTACAGTAAAAACTAAAGTTAAAGCAATATAAATTGGCACTTTGAAACTAGGATCGTGGTTTTGATAACCTATGGGATACAAAATGGAAACAGCTAATAAACTAAGGGCAAAAACGATATTAACTACATTAGTTATTGTATTGGTGTCTTTACTTAAACCATTTGCCCACAAAGCAAATCCAGAAATCAAGAAAAAGTAAAACATGAAATTCAGCATCGTAAAATCATTCTGGTAATACCAACATTGAGTTACGTGCCAACCAATCTCCGAAGCAATAGATACCATAATAAAAGCTAGCCCTAATTGGGAAGCAAAAACAGCTTTTGTGCCTAATTTTGGATCTAATATAATGTTATTTAATGCTTGGTAAAAAATTCTCATTGCTAAAGGAATGAGTACAAAAGTTAAAATGTGAGTCAGAATTAAGGCATATCTCCAACCTCCTTGAATACAGGCGGTTCCTTTTTGATAAATTTCTATTTGTTCTGGTGTTATTTCTGGTAACTTTACTAAAACATAACCAAAACCAAAAAATGCGATCGCAAAACATATAGCAATAACAATTAAGCTACTACTAAAAATTTTTTCATCATTATTGGTAGTTAAATTAGACATATTCTATTAGTTCCTAATTAGTGTAGCCGAACCGCAGGATCAACCTAACACCATTAAGGCGATCTAACGCGCTATCAGCTAAAAATTATCTAGATTTTATGTTCCTTGTTGCCTTTGTCAAAAATAGTTGCACATAGAAAATACTCCTTTTTGGTATTTTTCTTAGCTACATTACCTAAGATAACTTTCACTAAACAATTCCACAACCTATAAAACCCACATAAATTTGATATAATTTCTCATACGATCTCATATAAACCTCATAAAATCACAAGCTGAAAGATAAAGAAGTGAATACTTTTGGCTAATTAGGGTTTGCTGAAAAAGTCTTTTTGCGCTCGACAGGGAGTAGGGAGTAGGGAGTAAGGAGTAGGGAGTAGGGAGTAGTGAAGAGTCAAGAGGAATCAGGGGTTGTAGAAAACATACAAAGGAAAAATTATCCCAGGCCCAAGTCTACCCAATTCTTACCCAAATACTCAATTTTTGAGCATTCTTAGGGGAAAACAGGGGTACTTTTTCACTATCTAAAAAGCCTAAAACCAATATCAGTAAAGACTTTTATATTTAATCAGCAAGCCCTAATTAGTAGAATAAAAGCTCAACTGAGAAGGTTTTTTCATCGCTAATTAAATGGACATGATATAACATTGACAGAAGCACAATGGTGTAGCCCGATGGCCTCAAAGTTTTGCCAGACCAGATCGGAAAAATAACAATTCAGAAAATGTGGAGGTCATTTCAGTTATTAGTCATCAGTTAGCCTCCTATCGGAGAAGCTACGCTAACAGTTATCACTACCTCTGCAATAAGGAGGCTTGATATCAGGAATATTCTATTTTTTTATCCTCTTAAAAGGGGAGGCTTTAGATCAGAATTTTTCGGTAATGATATCAAGAGTGTGGGTACCCACCCCTCGCCCCTCCCCCTCCGGTGGAGGGGAAGATAGGGTGATGGGGAAAGATTTGGCAATGGCACTCAGATGGAATATTTTTTTATTCAATTGTTATGCTATCAAATTAGTTTTAATGTTTGCCGGAAATAGTTTCGGTACAATTGATTACTGATAGCTACTTTATTTCCATCTAACTTCACTAACCCCATACTGTTTAACTTGTAAGCCTGAATAGGTTCTAGAAATATAGGTTTAGTACTACGTATAGCCTTATTCAAAGCGATCGCTAATTCCGGCTCATCCTGTAATTTTACTTGATGACGCTGCAAATGACTCGAATAAATTCCCGTCGATGTAGGAGCCGTTTTTAGGAGTTCCGTGAGTGTTACATCCCGTTGACTAAGATGATAAATAGCAAGATGTACTAATGCAGGGTGTCCTCCTATCATAGCTATCAAAAGATTTGCTTCTTTCTCATCTTTCCAATCAAGTTTGTAATATTTAGCTAATTCTACCACTTCTTCCAAGGAAAAACTGTGTAGCTGAATTGGCAACCCTACATTGAAAGGTGACTGCTTAAGCTGTAGAGGCACATAAATTTCCGTTGAGTGAACTACTACTAAACGCAATTTCTGCCATACAGGGAGTCTTTTGCCATCCTCATACCACGAACGTAACAAGGGAAAAAAGTCCTTTGCTATTTCCGGATGCTCAAAAATCTGGTTCACTTCATCCAAAGCTAAAAGTATGGGCGCATCAATTGAATTTAGTAAATAATCTTGGAAGTAGAGAGAACAGCTAATTTTACACCCAATATCTTCATCCCAATAGCCATCTAACATTAGTTCCATGCCTAATTGACGGGTAACATTAGCACAAAACCAGCGTAAAAACTTATTAATATCGCTACAAACATCTTGCTCTACCTGTTGTAGATTTAAATTAACAGTGTGATATTTTAAACGATTTGCATAGTCCATAACACGGAGTAGGAGGGAGCTTTTGCCCATTTCTTGTGGCGCTTTGATCCTTACCAAAGCTCCTGGGTTCTCAATTTCTGTATATATTTGCTTCTCAATATCAGATCGCTGTATATAAAATGGTGAATCTAGAGATATAGCCCCACAAGGAAATCTTGGTGACATCACTGGCCTAATTTCAGCAGAAAGTGTTATAGCATTTTGCCTGGGAATGGTTTTTTTTGATGTTGCTGTTGAGGTAAAATATGTTTCAAGCTGTGCCCGACAGTTTTTTTTTGTTACCTTCTCACTCATAACATCAGAAATTCGTCTAAATAGTTCAGGAGCTACAACATTGCTCAGATAACCAGGGCTATAACCTGCTTCTTCAGCTACTAGGTTATAGGTTTGATAATTCCAGATGCCTTGGAGAACTATCCTTTCTACATTATTGAGGGGAGGACGATCTATTTCGAGCAGCTTGCTGTTTATAGCTTTTAGAACAAAATCTAAATTGATAGGGTCTGAATTTTCTTCTCGATCCATATATCCATATATATATTAACTATTATTTATATATTAGCTATTACTAAGTATAATATAGTATTTTATGCAATAATTCCCTTTTTTTTGGGGAATAAAAAATAAATCATACCACAGCTCAAATACCCAGCTATTAACCTCAGAATGGGAATGAAGTGGAAGTGAGTTAGAAAACCCTAGCTTTTTTTCAATACATCTATCCGGAAAAGAGGGAGCAGGGAGTAGGGAATAGGGGGAAATAATTGATGATTTATTTACGAGAATTGATTTTATTTCTTATTACTGGAGATGTCTAATACACCTCCGCCTCTACAAAATTGATAAAGTAAATCGCAATAGTTATGATTATGAGGTATAATACCATTTTGAAAAAAGAATGTTACGAATAATAAGAGTCATAAATAAACTTTTGAATAAAGTCTATTTGACGAAAAAAATACCTTAAAACATCAAGAATTGCATTAAATATATCCATTCTGAATTCTGGATTCTGAATTCTGGATTCTAAGAAATACCCTAGCTATTTGTAGCAAACATTTATCAAATTGGTATAACTTAACTTTAGTCCGTGCCTATCAGACTCCTACTCAATCTGATGCAAGCTTTTTCCCAACATCTTTGGCATTAAAACAAACAATATTAGTCGAGTTCCCGTCCCAGCAATGACGCAAGCTAGAGCGCCGTATATATTTAGGGTTTGCTGAAAAAGTCTTATGGGTAAGGGTAGGAGACAACCCACCCCTCGCCCCTCCCCCTCCCAACCCACCCCTAGCCCCTCCGGTGGAGGGGAGGGGAAGACAGGAGAAATGGGAATTATAGAGGAGGTAGGAGAAAAAATAATCCCTTGATTATTCTGCGCAACTATGAGCCTAAAATGCTAATTTTTTGAACCATTACGACCTAAAAACTTGGACTTTTTTTAACTAAAAAATGCTAAAACCTCTATATGTCAATGCTTTTAGATTTAATCAGCAAGCCCTATTTAGAATAAAAAAAGAATAACAAATAGTCTTTGCCTATTCATCTAAATCACTAGCAACAATTCCAGAAAGATTTCCCAAGTAAGGTCTTTACCTCCAACTCGCTGTTGCAAAAAGGTAACTTCATCCTCTGAAAGGGGAGGCTCATCCACACTGGCTAAAACTACATTCATTTCCTCTACTTCCAGGACTCCATTACCATTTTTATCGATAGGAATAAAGTAAGTGGCGAACTCATCAAATCTCGACATCAGACGACGATGGCGCAGCAATAGTTCCCCAAATTCTTCAAAGTCGATTTCGCCACTGTTATCCACGTCCATGCTGGAAAAGAGAAAGTTTAGTTCCTCATTCTTCAGGGGATGTTCCGCTTGCTGAAGGTGATGCCTGAGTTCCTCCAAAGATAAACTACCACTGCGATCGCGGTCTATGGCATCAAAGATGTAACGCAGGTTGCCTTTTATTTCTTGGGGCGCCCGATCAAAGAAAATTTTATGATGTTGTCCTGCCATAGCTCCTTGCAACTGGCGACGGAAAGTCGAAATCGCTTCTTTGGCTGTAAGGTAGCGGAATCGATGATCTTCGGGGCAAGCAATGGCGTAAGGAGCAATAGGTACTAAGGAGGAACTCGATCGCCGTAAAATCAAGAAGCAGGCATAAGTACCCAGGTGAAATGAAACAGCTAAAATAGGCAGTCCCAAGGGAGCGATCGCCAGATTCAGCAGCCAGCCAAACGCTGCTGCTCCAAAAGCTCCAGCGCAGGCAAACATAATGCTTTTTCGATTAGGCACATAGAAAATACCACCAATAGAAATTGCCGTTAAGGCTGAGTTGTATCCTAATAGACCAGCGTACACCATATTCAGGTCTACCCCCACTAGAATGGCAACAAACAGACCAATAGCTGACCCAAGAGACCCAACTAAAGCTCCCATAGGACTACACAAGGCTAAGGCCATAATAATTAATAGAGCAGAAACTAAGTTGCCTGAAAAAAAGATTTGACCGATGCCACTGATGAGAGCGGACAAAATGCTTACCCCATCTAGAGACTCAGCCGGATTAGGAAACGGTGGTGGTGCGCCTAATTGAAAAAAGGGTTGCGGAACGTAGAGGGCAATTGCTAGAAAACTGTAGGTGACGATGTGAAATGGTACTCCCATAGAGGGCAATCCTAGATTGACTGCCATCCACTTCCCCAGATACTCCATTAACACCGTGCTGAGGGCAGCACAAATGATCGCGGCAAGTACCCACAGCCAGTTTCCAGTACCGTTACTCCAAGCGCCAAAAGTTCCTAAAGCTAGCCCGACTAAGGCTCCATTTAAACCAAAAATACCATTGCGAACGCTGGGGCGATCAAGATGCATCAAATAGCCTGTCCAGGTAGCTACAAGAACTCCCACAACTAGCATCAAGGCTGTCCAGGGCGATTGAATAAAAACTGCTAGAGTTATGAGTAGTCCAGATACCGGATTATTAGCAAACCCTACCTGACCGATTCCCCGTAAACTAGCATTGATCAAATCTAACAGTGGAGATGCCTCCAAGGTATCATTGAGGTCTTGCATGGTTCCCATAATGGGCAAGGGATGCCGATGAGAGGTTTTTTCTGATTTCAATAAACGGGAGAGCAGCTCATGAAGTGGCAAAGACTGAGGGTTGTTTTCAGTACTTTCAGAGGCATTAGACATGGTTATTTCAGTTATCAGTTATCAGTTATCAGTACCTCGTGCAATAAAGAGGCTTGATATCAAGAATATTCTTTTTCTCTTGGTGATTGGATATAGCGAGGAGACCTCGCCATCCCTCGACAGCTTTTTATATTATGTCCGGTTGAATAATTAGACTTTGCTGGAAGGAAGGCAGGAGGCAGGAGGCAGGAGGCAGAAGGTTTTATCAAGAGTGTCACCTTAATTTTATACACGCTCCGATGCTACTGGACATGATATTATCCCCTAAAAAGGGTAAATTTATTTTTGTGTTAAGCAAGATAGACTTTGCTTGTGTGATTCTACCATGAATTAGGACCGAGCCTTGG
>NZ_JAAHHG010000563.1 GCF_010692555.1 Okeania sp. SIO3B5
TAGTTAAGGGAGCAAACTCACAAAGTAGCGATCGCCTGATTATTCAGTCTCAAGCATTAATTTAACTATTGTCCAATAGTTAAGGGAGCAAACTCACAAAGTAGCGATCGCTTGATTATTCAGTCTCAAGCATTAATTTAACTATTGTCCAATAGTTAAGGGAGCAAACTCACAAAGTAGCGATCGCCTGATTATTCAGTCTCAAGCATTAATTTAACTATTGTCCAATAGTTAAGGGAGCAAACTCACAAAGTAGCGATCGCCTGATTATTCAGTCTCAAGCATTAATT
Source organism: Okeania sp. SIO3B5 (assembly GCF_010692555.1). GTDB lineage: Bacteria > Cyanobacteriota > Cyanobacteriia > Cyanobacteriales > Microcoleaceae > Okeania. The sequence goes on from NZ_JAAHHG010000563.1 coordinate 291, forward strand.
TAACTATTGTCCAATAGTTAAGGGAGCAAACTCACAAAGTAGCGATCGCTTGATTATTCAGTATTAGATATCTCCAAAAATCAAAAATAAAATCAATTATTACCCAGAAATTATCAATTATTCTTCCCTGTTCCCTGTTCCCTGTTCCCTCTTTTCTGGAGATGTCTATTGTGATGATTGATATCAATTTTGCCTCACTTGCCAACCTACGGTATTATGACTCAATAATATTAAGATTACTTTTAACTTTTAACTTTTGACTTTTAACTTTTGACTTTTGACTTATTATGTTAACTCCAGGAAAAATTTTAAAAGAGCGTTACCAACTACAAAAACAATTAGGTCCTGTTGTAGCAGGTCGTAAAACTTGGCTAGCATTTGACTCCCAGTCACAAGAACAAGTAACCATCAAAATGTTAGCTTATAGTCCAGAAATGTTAGGGCAAGAATTGAATTTATTTGAAGCAGAAGCACAAATTTTACAAGCCCTAAATCATCCTCGCATCCCTAATTATCGCGATTATTTTTTATTATATAAAGAAGCTGATGCAGGTTTATCATGGTTTGCATTAGTACAAGATTATATTCCCGGTTTTTCTCTCCAAGAATTATTAGATAGAGAGAAAAAATTCACAGAAGAAGAAGTAGAAAAAATTGCCAAAGAAGTGCTAGAAATTCTGATTTACCTCCACGAACTAGAGCCTCCTGTTTTACATAGAGATATTAAACCCAGTAACTTAATTATGGGTGCAGACCAACAAATTTATCTGGTAGATTTTGGCGGAGTCCAATCTCAAGGTAATGCTAATGGAGCAACTTTTACTGTTGTAGGAACTATCGGTTATGCACCTCTAGAACAATTTTGGGGTAGAGCAGTTCCAGCTTCAGATTTATATGCTTTAGGAACAACTTTAATTCATTTACTAACTGGAATTATCCCCGCAGACTTACCACAAAAAAATTATCAGATTCAATTTACTGACAACGTTGATATTAGTCCTAGTTTAGCAATATGGATTAATAAAATAACAGAAATGGATTTGGAAAGACGTTTTAAAAATGCTCGTGAAGCATTAGTCAGCCTCGAATCAGAAGCTAAATTTAAATCCAGATTGCAACCAAGATTTGTCTCTGCCAAAAAAACTGTAAATTTCAGCAGTATTATTAGTATTAATAAATCTTCAGATATGATAGAAATATATACTCATGCTCCTAGTTTTAGAGAGCTAAAAGATTCTGGAATTATTGGTGGAGCGCTTTGTATGTTTTTGGGTTTACTGCTAACTCATCCAATTTATGGAATATTATTTTTTATCATTATTTTTGTCGGAACATATATACTCTTTGGAGAAAAAAATTATATTTATATTGACCGTAATAGTTTTCAGGTAGAACGACATTTGTTTGATCTTGTTTATGGGAAGTTTCAGGGAAATACTAGAGATATTGTACAGGTATTATCATCTAAGTTTGAATCTGGTTATCAAGTTATAATTCAATCTCAAATAGATAAATATCAACTCGATAGAGCTATGAACCCAACAGATAGCACGCGATTAGCTCAGGAAATTAATGAATGGTTGAATCAAAAACCAGATTGAAGAAGGAAGAAAAAAGAAGGAAGAAGGAAGAAGTGGATGAGGAGAGTCAACAATTAATAATTAGGGTTTGCTGAAAAAGTCTTTTAGTAGGGGTAGGAGACAACCCACCCCTAACCCCTCCCCCTCCCAGGAGGGCAGGGCTGTTTCATTCTCAATAGACACGGGGACGCACCAGACACACCAGACATGGGGATGGAGGCTTTTAAGCGGCGTTGAACCAAATATCCTCTCAGAGCTTAAAGAGGCTTATTGGCTGAAAAATAGGCAAATTTTGGCAAATTTCACTGTTCCACTATGCCAATTACTCCCGTTCTCCATAAATCATTAATCTACAATACTTTGAAACAGCCCTGCTCCCAGGAGGGGAAGACAGGAGACAGGAGACAGGAGACAGGAGACAGGAGACAGGAGACAGGAGACAGGAGACAGGAGACAGGAGTTAGGGGAATTATAGAGGAGGTAGTCGGAAAAATTGTAAGAGTGATTTTTCTGCCATAATCGTCCCAAAATACTAGATTTTTGAGCTTTTTGAGCTTAAAACAGGCGCACTTTTTTAGACAAAAAAATACTAAAACCTTTATCTGTCAATGCTTTGGTATTTAATCAGCAAACCCTAATTAATACAGGATTTACACACGGACACTAAATACAGTAATGGCGAATGCCATTAGCCCCTACATATGGCTTTTTTAAGGTTAATTTGCGTAAGTCCTGTAATAATTAATAATTAATAATGGTTTTATTGCATGAATGTTGCGATCGCAGCAAACCCCCTCCTAACTACTAGAATATTGATAACAAACATCGATCGCACCTGCTCTTATACCAATTCCCAAAAATAATGCTATACTCCATTGGCATTTCAGTTATTAAGTAATTAACTTATGTCGAATAACTTTTTTGCTACTCTGAGGTAAGTTAATGTTAATTATTCTTATGTTTAATTCTCTCCCACTCCCCCACTCCCCTACTATGCGAAAATATAGAAAAGTTTTTGAGAAATGGTATTATACTATATTATACTATTGGTCTGTCAAGATAGTTTTGAGGATTCGCATTACCCAAAAATCTATCCATAATTTCACAGTTACAAAAATCACAGTTACAAAAATCTATCCATAATTTCACAGTTACAAAAATCACAGTTACAAAAATCTATCCATAATTTCACAGTTACAAAAATCACAGTTACAAAAATCTATCCATAATTTCACAGTTGACAGACCACTATAGTGCAGATTTGAATAAAATATTTTTTAAAAGTTTCAGGACTTACGTATGCTTCACCTTGAGAACGCCATATGTAGGGGCTAATACCATTCGCCCTCACTGAGTTTAGTGTCCGTGCGTAAGTCCTGAGTTTATTAAAAATCACTGAAATTATAATATTGCGATATAATCTTATTGAAAATAATTATTAATAGTGATTATAAAACTTATGTATTTATTCAAGCGGTACAGAGCCACTGGAATAGTAGGATTTGTTGGAATTAGCCTTTCGATCATCGCTACCTTCATGGTTCACCGCTGGGAAATTGCTAAAGATAGACAGCGGTTTGAACAACAATCTATGGCATTAGTCGGTGAGTTGCAAAGGCAATTGGATAGCTATATCCAACTAACCAGATCGGTTGGAGCATTATTTAATACCGCTAAAATAATCACTAAGCAAGAATTTCAAGAATTTTCTAATTCTCTATTACCATATTACAACGGCTTGTTGGGATTAGGTTGGACTGAAAAAGTAAATGCTCAGGAACGCCAGATTTATGAGCAAAAGTTACAAACCCAAGGAATAATTAATTTTCGGATTCACGAGTATGATTCAACAGGAAACCATGTTGTGGCAGGGGATAAACCTGTTTATTTCCCCACAACCTATTTTGAACCCTTAGATAGATGGCAAGATTATATTAGTTGGGACGCAGTATCCGATCCAAAACGTTTGCGGACTATAAAAAAAGCAGAACATCTTGGTGTGAGTGTAAGTACGCCTTTAGTGCAGTTGGAAAATGGCAAACCAGGATTTGTGCTTTATTCTCCAGTATTCACTTCTAATAACCTAAATGCACAAAATTCCCTTGGCAGTAAACAACTTAATTCCCAGACTAAATTTCAAGGAGTAGTATTTGGTATTTTTGAACTTCAGACTTTTATAGAAAAAGCAGTAGCTCATCTAGATCTCAATGGACTTGATTTCTATCTATATAGTTTGCCAGAAGATCAGTTAGACTCAGCCTTAAACAAAACAGCAATAACAGCCACTGAATTTTTCCTAATTGCTTACAAAGCTGATACCGAAACTCTCACAAAATCCGCTCAAGTTGCAAAATTGGACATTCTTGATAGTTCCATGATTCAATCGTCAAACCCCTGTCATTACAATAATGAATGGCAATTCTGCATCCGTTCTCTTAATCTAGCGCGACAGGAACTTTCCCTGCTAGTCTTACCTTCTGCCAAACGTTATATTTATAGTTGGCGGCCTGCAACAGTTCTAGCATTTGGGTTATTAACGACTGGATCTTTAATGATGTATTTATTAATCTCCAAGCAAACAATGTTGAAAGTTGAGCATAAAAATCGCAAGTTAAAGGAATTATTACAACAGCTAAAACAGACCCAATTACAATTGGTACAAACTGAAAAAATGTCTAGTTTAGGGCGGTTGGTGGCGGGTGTTGCCCATGAAATTAATAATCCGGTCAATTTTATTACAGGAAATGTTGAATATGCCAGCAAATATTGCCAAGATTTGTTGTATTTACTTGACCTCTATCAAACCGAATATCCTGTAGCTACTCCAGATATTGAAGCAGTTATTGAAGAAATTGAGCTAGATTTTATTGCCCAAGATTTACCCAATTTATTGAATTCTATGAAAGTTGGGGGTGAACGTATACACGAAATTGTCTTATCTCTGCGTAATTTTTCCCGGTTAGATCAATCAGTAGTTAAGGATGTAGATATTCATACGGGTATTGAAAGTACATTGATGATCCTAGATCATCAGCTCAAAGCTCACTTCGAGCGCCCCGAAATTCAGGTCAAGAAAGACTACGGTAATATACCTTTGATTAAATGTTATGCGGGTCAATTGAATCAGGTATTTATGAATATTTTGAGCAATGCAATAGATGCCTTACAAGATTCCATGGCAGTAGGCAAGTTCAAAGAGCGATCGCCCATGATTTTCATTAAAACAGCTCAAGTTGATGCCGAATGGATTACGATCCAAATTGCCGATAATGGTCCTGGCATCGCACCAGATATTCAAGCTCACTTATTCGATCCATTTTTTACAACTAAACCAGTTGGTAAAGGAACAGGATTAGGACTTTCCATTAGTTATCACATTGTGAGAGAAAAACATGGAGGTTATTTAATATGTTCATCTGAAGAGGGAAAGAATGCAGAATTTATCATTAAGTTGCCGATCACAATCAATTCTTAAAAGTCTTTTGATAGAAATCTAGTGTCGCTACGCGGAAGTTACAGCATATTTCGGGCAAATTATGTACAAAATGAATAGACATCTCCAGAAAACCCGGATTTCTCACAAAATAGACATCTCCAGAAAAGAGGGAACAGGGAACAGGGAACAGGGAACAGGGAACAGGGAACAGGGAACAGGGAACAGAGAACCCACCCCTAACCCCTCCCAGGAGGGGAACAATTGATAATTTATGGATAAGAATTGATTGTTTTTTTTGATTTTTACCAGATGTCTAATAAGTTTAATAAGTCAAAATCCTTATCTAATCAAAGTCATACAGAATAAGGTTTTCAACAGTGTGTTGTTTTTTATCCTCTCTTTTAAGTAGGGTTAAATGCTTGCTATACAAGCTTTTCAGCGACTATAATCACAAAATTTGTGAGAAATGCAGGAAAAGAGGGAATAGGGAATAGGGAATAGGGAACCCACCCCTCGCCCCTCCCAGGAGGCAGGGCTGTTTCATTCTCAATAGACGCGGGGACGCACCAGACACACCAGACACGGGGATAGAGGTTTTTAAGCGACGTTGAACTAAATATTTTCTCAGAGCTTAACGACGCGTACTTTGCTGAAAAATCGGCAAATTTTGACAAATTTCACTATTCCTCTATGCCCATTACTCCCATTCTCTCTAAATCGTTAATGTACTATACTTTGAAACAGCCCTGCCTCCCTGGAGGGGAGGGGAGATAACTGATGATTTCTGTACGATAATTGATTTTATTTTTGATTTTTGGAGATGTCTAATAGTGAAAATATTGTAGTGAGGCAATCTAGCCATCTTCGGGGTGTACCTCACGGGCAGTGGAAAACGCTTTGACATACTCCCCGGCGTAAACGCACGGGGATTCTCCTGAAACCAGGATTCTTGGTTCAATGAGTCCACTTAAACTAAACACCTTACGGCATCTAGTCCAGAGATGGTTCTCACGCCTGCGCGTTC
>NZ_JAAHHG010000564.1 GCF_010692555.1 Okeania sp. SIO3B5
CCAACTATGCGCCTAAAATAGGCTACTTTTTGAGCGTTTTAGACTGAAACAGGCGCACTTTTTTCGACTAAAAAAAGGCTAAAGTCTTTAGATGTCAATGCTTTTAGATTTAATCAGCAAGCCCTAATTATTAATTATTAATTATTAATTATTAATTACTACCCCCTTCTTCTCAATTTCACCATAAAAAAGCCATCCATGTGTTCTCTATGAGGCCAAACTTTTACCCATCCTTCCGCAGTGGGAGGCACTATAAAATCAATAGTTGGCGCTTCATTTTCCCACTCAGAATTATTTGTCAAAAACTTCTCAATAACTTCCTCATTTTCTAAATTATGAATTGTACAAGTTGCATATACCAAAACTCCCCCTGGCTTTACCCATTTTGCAGTATTTTCTAATAACTCACTCTGAAGTTTTGAGAGCTTTTGAATATTTTCTGGAGTTTGTCTCCACCGTGCATCTACTCGACGGTGTAAAGTTCCTAAACCAGAACAAGGTACATCTAATAAAACTCGGTCAGCTAGGTCAATAAATTCAGGAAAACTTCGACTATCTCCTATAGAAATAGAAATAGATTTTAACTGCAATCTTTCAGAATTTTGTTCTAACATTTTTAGTCGAGAAGCTGTTTTATCAATAGCAAAAATTTTGCCATTATCTCCTATTAATTCTGCTATGTGAGTTGTCTTACCTCCAGGAGCAGCACAAGCATCAATAATTGTTTCTCCTGGTTGTGGATTTAATAAATAACTAACTAATTGAGCACTACTATCTTGAACTGACCACCAACCCTCTTGATAACCCGGTAATTTTTGAATTGAACCTACTGCACCTGTTAGTCTTAAAAGTTGAGGAAATTGGGGCATCCAATTAACAGAAATACCTATATTTTTCATGGCTGTTTCTACTTCTCTTATTGAAGTATTGAGCGGATTAATTCTTAAATCAAGACTCGGCGATTGATTGAACCATGAACATAATTCTTCAGTTTCTTTTAGACCTAATTTATCTATCCAGTATTCAACTATCCAGTCAGGAAAACTATATAATGTTCCTAATTTTTGTACTGGATTTTTGGGCAAGTCGATCGTCAATTCTCGCCGAATATATTCTCTGAGTAAACCATTAACAAAACTAGCTAATTTAGCCAGTTTATTTTGTTTTGCTAGCTCCACTGTAGTATTAACTGCTGCTGATTCTGGAATTTGTGCTAAATAAGATAATTGATATAAACCAATATGGAGAATTATCCGTAAATCTGGATGTTGTTGGTGAGATTTCTTTTTTGCTAATTGATCGATAATTGCATCAAGCGATCGCTGCTTTCTTACACATCCATAAACTAATTCTGTAACTAATCGACGGTTGGCATCAATTAAATCATTTTTTCTGAGATGTTTATCTAGGGCAAAATCAGCAAAAGCTTGTTTTCGATAAACTTCTTGGAGGATAATAAAAACTAATTGACGAGGATTATTATTCACTGCAACTTAATTAAAAAAATATTATTTTAAGAAGGAAGAAGGAAGAAGGAAGGAGGAAGAAGGAAGGAGGAAGAAAGAAGAAGGAAGGAGGAAGAAGGAAAAAGGAAGAAGGCGTTTAGTTATCTAGGAGATCGGGAAAAAGTGGATGGGAATTTAAAGGGTGCATCTCATGTTTGCAAAAATACTTTTTTCCTATATATTCCCTATTCCCTATTCTCTATTCCCTGTTCCCTGTTGCCTATTGCCTAAAAGCAATAAATTTTTGGCTTTATTCTTGCATTGAGATGCACCCGATTTAAACCCCAACCAATTGTAGACGGTGGGGTATTAGATCCATCAAGAAAAAGATAATTTTTTTATAGTATTAATCTTAGTCCGGAAATTATAATACCAATTTGAAAAAAAGAATGCTACAAAAAGGTACAGCTTAATCGGATATGCTTAAAAAGAGCTAATCCAGTTCATTTTAGATGATTATTTATATCATTTTTACCTTTTTTTGAATATTTATCCCTTCTTCCTTATTTCCTATTCCTTCTTTCTTACTTCTACTATTTGTAACAGACATTTATCAAATTAGTATAACATAATAATATAAATATATAATTTTAACTTTAAGCTGTTCATAATGTAAAATGGGTAAGTTAAAATTGATTTACTGAATAGGGTTAATAACAGAATATCCTTTCTCTAATGCCCTATTTTCTTTAACAATTTACTAATATAAGTAGTCAAGCAAAATTAATTGTATATTTGATATTTAGGTTAAATAAGTAGGAATAATGATTTTTATAGCGTTGATGAAAAAAGTGAGGTACAAGCTATTACCGAAAAATTGTGGTCTAGAACCTCCCCCTTTTAAGGGGATAAAAAGCGGTCGATAGATGGCGAAGTTTCCTCGCCATATCTAATCGACCAAGAGAAAGAGAATATTCCAGATTTCAAGCATAAGGTTTTCCTACGGAATGCTGCGCAAACAGCTAGAGGTACTGATAAATGATAAATGATAACTGATAACTGAAATTACCGAATTATTAATTATTAATAATTAATAATTAAATAATTCTGGTTTAAAGCCTCCCCTTTTAAGAGGAAAAAAGCGGTCGAGGGATGGCGTTTTGCTCCGCAACATATAAAGCGGAGCGGCTCTGATAAGAGCGGGTCTCCTCGCCATCCCTCGACCAAGAGAAAAGAAATAATATCTCCTGATATTCAATTCCGTAACGGTTTTAACCAGAGGTAATTATCAATTATCCATTATCCATTATCCATTAATGAACTCTTCCCCATTAAAAAATGAAATTACAACTAGAAAACCAATTATTTGTCCTAGGTATAGCAATATTTGCAGAGGATTTACAACTATTAGAAACATTTTTTTCTTATCTGCCAAAGCAACTTAATATTGCATTTATAATAGTAGTCCAAAATCAACCTGCTAATTTTCCCAGTCAGCTTGTCCAACTTCTAGAAGAAAAAACTAGCTTCACAGTCCATACAATAGAAGATGGAATGAAAATGAGCCCCTGGACTGTATGTATTGTGCCAGAGGGAAAATATCTATATTTAGAAACTCAGACCCTACATTTACTCGACCTTCCCTTAGAGTCTGACACTCCCATCAATTATTTTTTCAAGTCTCTGGCACAAGAATGGGGAAAGCACGCTCTTGCCATTCTGATTTCCGGTAACGGTGGTGATGGCCAAGAAGGATTAGCAGTCATCCGTGATGCTAATGGTGTTGCCCTGGTTAAATCTCCAGAAAAAGACCAATTTACCAGTATGTCCACCAATGCCATTTCCTCTGAGTTAATTGAAAAAATCTTGTCTCCAGTAGAACTTGCTCAATTTATCTACCACATTGTGGAGTGGGAAAAAAATCCATTATTTTCTAGAGATGATAAAGAATCACCATTAATTCCTTCCGAAGAGCTACAGGAAATATTAAATATCCTCTACAAATATAAAGAAGTAGATTTCTCCTATTACAAAACTTCCACCATCACTCGTCGAATTATTCATCGCTGCACTTTAGTAGGAGTTGGAAAGTTAGAAAATTATATTCATCATCTCAAAAATTCTCAAGAAGAACAAAAAATACTTTACCAAGATTTACTCATCGGTGCTACCTCCTTTTTTCGAGATCCTCCAGCGTGGGAATATTTAAGAACAGAAATTCTGCCCGAACTTGTAAAGAAAGCTCAACAAGAAAAAAAACAATTGCGAATTTGGGTTTCTGCTTGTGCCACTGGAGAAGAAGCGTACTCAATGGCCATCCTAATTGATGAAGCCATACGAAAAACAGGTAAGTCCCTAAAAGTGAAAATTTTTGCCACAGACATTGATAGTAACGCTCTAGAAACTGCTGCTAGGGGAATTTACCCAGAATCTATTGCCAAAAATATATCTCAGGAATACCTAGAACGATATTTTCACCATGAAGTAGATAGTTACCAAGTAAAGCGATCGCTACGGAAAATGCTGATATTCGCCCCTCACGACTTGACGAAAAATCCTGGTTTTTCCAGGATGAATTTAGTTTCGTGCCGTAATGTACTGATTTATATGCAGCCAGAATTGCAGCAACGAGTACTACGGTTACTCCACTTTTCCTTATCATCCCAAGGAATTTTATTTTTAGGTAATACTGAAAGCGTTAGAGAACTGGAAGAAGAATTTATCGTCCTCAAATCTTGTTTGAAAATCTATCGCAAGCGACGAGATGTACAGCTATCCTTAACTCATCTGACACCAAAAGCAACAACCTTACCTACTATCTATTATTCCATACAGACAAAACTTAATAGCTCCAGACTTGACAAAATGCTGACAGAAGTATTTCAAGTAGGTTTTGGGGAACGAAAAATTACTGCTTTGTTGCTGAATGTAGATAACCGCTTGCTGAATGTTTTCTGCAATGAGGCCGATCTACTGCAAATTCCCATTGGGGAAGCAAATTTAGAAATCACCGACATGATTTTACCAGAACTCAAGCTACCTGTGGGTACAGCCCTGCATCGTGCCAAACGAGACAAGCTGACAGTTTTGTATACTGGAATTAAGCTCTATCGAAATAACGAAGAAGAAAATATCACTCTGCGAGTTGGTTATAATTGCAGCGCCCCATCATTAGAAGAATATTTAATAGTATTTCTGGAAATAGAAACTCCACCAACGGTATCTTTACTAAACGATCGTCAAAAAAAAGTTTATGAAGTAGCACCTGAAGTGGCACAACAAATTACAGAGCTAGAATATGAACTCCAACAAACCAGAGAAAATTTACAAGCAGCAGTAGAAGAGCTGGAAACTATTAACGAAGAGCAACAAGCTACTAACGAAGAATTACTAGCCTCCAACGAAGAACTTCAAAGTACCAATGAAGAATTACAGTCAACAAACGAAGAATTATTTACTATTAACTCCCAATATCAGGCAAAAATTGAAGAACTAACTCATCTGAGCGAAGATATTGATAATCTGCTCCGTAGTATAGATATTGGTGTAGTTTTTCTCGACAAAAATCTCAGAATTCGTAGATTTACCCCTCCTGCCACCCAAGCTATTAATATTAGAGGTACTGATATTAACCGCCCTATATATCATTTTACTCACAACCTAGACTGCCCAGATTTTATTCCAATTATCCAACAAGCTTTCAGCAATCAAAAATTAATCGAGAGGGAAGTAACTTTATCTGCTACCGGAGAAAATTTACTCCTGCGCATTCATCCCTATATCCGGGAAGATAACATCAACGATGGCATAGTCATCACATTAGTAAATATTAACGAACTCCAAAAGACCAAAACTCAACTCACACGCACTAATAATGTTCTGGAAAGCTTATATGAATCTAGTCCCGCAGGTTTGTTTTTACTAGATCAAGAGTTAAAATTTTTACGCATTAACTCCATTTTTGCTGAGATTAATAACTTGAATGTATCAGAAAATATTGGCAATACCTTCTCAGAAGTGCTGCCGTATTTAGCAGATCAATTAAATCCTTTATTCCATGAAATATTGGCAACAGGAGAAATTATCAGAAATATTGAAATCAATGCTCCTCATCCTACTAACATTGAAACAGTAGGTTGGTGGCTATCAAGTTATTATCCTGTAGAATTAGAAAACGGCAAACAAGGAATTGGTGGAGTAATTACAGAAATTACTCAACTCAAGCAAATTCAACAAAAATTATTAGAAAGCCAAAAATTAGCTGAAACAGCTAACAAAACTAAGAGTGACTTTTTCAAACAGATGACTCATGAACTGCGAACACCTCTAAATGTGATTCTCGGTTTTACCCAACTTTTAGCCCATGGAGATAATCTTGACAAACAGCAAAGAGAACAGTTAAATCTGATATATAAAAGTGGGAAGAATTTACTAGAATTGGTCGAAGAAGTTTTGGATTTTTCCAAGCTCGAAGCTAACCGCATGGAGCTTAAGTTGAGTTTGTTTGATTTTCAAGCTTTCATCACAGAACTGAGAGAAATGTTTCGACTAAGTGCAGAAAATAAAGGTTTGAATTTATTGCTTGAGCTTGATGAGACAGTACCTCAATATATTTATGGCGATCGACAGAAACTACGACAAGTACTAATTAATTTCCTCTCCAATGCCATCAAATTTACTGATGCGGGTTATGTAAAATTAAGCGTCCGAGTTGCACAAATATCAGAAATTAATGATACAGAAGTGAACTCTGTGGATTTAACTACTAACCTAGAGTTTGAGATTGAAGATACAGGTAAAGGTATGACTCAGCAAGAGTTAGAGAAAATATTTGAAGCATTTACTCAAGGCGCAGCAGGTAGATATTCTCAAACAGGTACA
>NZ_JAAHHG010000565.1 GCF_010692555.1 Okeania sp. SIO3B5
GGCGACTAATTACTCTGAAATCACGACCATATTTTTCAGCAATTCCATCTAACAGTGTCCTGAATTGCCTCCAACCTAAATCTGATATCGCTCTGGATAATTTACGGTTTTTCACCATACCAGAAACATTCAAATCTTCTAAAACAACTGTTTGGTTTTCACGAATTATTTTAGTAGATAATTTATGCAGAAAATCTGTCAAGCGTATCTTTTAATTTGGCATGAAACTTAGCCACTCTAGCCCGTGCTTTTTCATACCTTTTAGACCCTTTAGTTTTCTTAGATAATGACTTACTTAACTTTCGGTACCTTTTAATATGTTTTTTCAATGGTTTAGGAGCATCAACCTTCGTACCATCGCTAAATGTAGCAAAGGTTTTGATACCTAAATCTATACCTACTGAATTATCAGTTCTCAGTAAGATTTCTGGTTGTATTTCTACTACAAAACTCAAGAAATATCTATGAGCTGAATCTTTAATTACTGTTACTGATGATGGAGCAGCAGGTAACTCTCACGGGCGAAACTATTTTCAGCTTTCCAATCTTAGCTAAATAAACTTTATGCTGACCAATCTTAAAGCCACCCTTTCTAAACCTAGCAGTTTGCTTTGACTTTCTACTTTTAAATCGCGGAGCGTTGCGAGGAACGAAGCAATCTGGAGGTCTAACAGGTCTACCTTTTCTCTGGCCTTGAGTTGATTTAAAAAAGTTAGAGCAACGCCTGGTTTAAATCATTCAATGATTGCTGCAATGGTATGTTAGAAACCTCTGACAACCATTCTCTTTCTTCAGTCTTTTTAGCTTGAGTAATAAAAAGCTTTTGTAGTTCTGATAAGTCAGGTTTCTTTTCTGCTGATTTATACTTCTGTTGGGAGTAAGCTAGACTATCATTCACTCGCCACACGGACACAGCCAAATAGCTTGGCGCTCTCGATATTTTTGTCCCGGGGTTGGATATATACGGTACTTAAATCTAGCTTTCATAACTTGACTTTCAAACTAACAACACGATAACATATTTATTGAAAAAAAACAACTAAAAAGTCGCCCGCTTATGGGCGAGGCTTGAGACCCATTTTTTCGGTCAAGAGAAAATATAATATTATTTTAAAGACCACTTAGCTAACATCTGAATTTTAGAAAGTGGGCCAAAATCATGGATATTTGAATTGAATGCAGACTAAAGTTTCTGGGGTAAATACAGAAAGCGAAAACTTCTCTAAAGTTTATTAAACTTACTCATAACTATAGCTATTAAACTAAAATGAGTAAGTTTGTTCAGTTTTCTATCCATTGAGTCGTTATCAGCTACAATTAAGGTATGAAGCTAGTTGAACGTCATGTTATTACTAAATCGCATTATTTGTGGTCAGAAATTGACCGGAAGGCTTTTTTGTCAAAAAATCTGTTCAATTTAGCCAATTACCATCCAGTGCCAATATTTCTTTGAAAACAAAAAGAAATTAAATTTTAATGAACTCGATCGCAAGGTATCAAAAAGTGACGATTATCAAAATTTACCTACCAAGGTAAGTAAGCAAATTATTAGGATATTAGACTCAGCTTGGAGTAGTTATTTTGCAGCTTTAAGAGAGTGGCAAAAACAATCAAATAAATTTTTAGGGAAACCAAAAATTCCCAAATACAAACATAAGATAAAAGGCCGAAATATTCTGCCCTATCCTAATGAATCAATTTATAAAAAAGCCTTAAAAAAAAGGGATTTGTCACTTCTCCATGAGTGAAATAAAAATACCCACCTCACAGACAGAAATAATAGAAGCCAGAATCATCCCTAAAAGTAGCTGTCATCTAATAGAAATAGTCTATGATCAAGAGGAGGAAACAACAGAAAATAAACAAGTAGCAGAAGTAGATTTAGGAGTAAATAACTTAATAGCTGTAATGACAAATCAAACAGGAATATCACCTATGCATGATTAAAGGCAGACCATTAAAAGTCATTAACACCTTTTATAATAAAAAACGCTCTTGTTTACAATCTCAATTAAAAACCAACCATAATAAAAGTGTAAGCATTCAGCTATTAGCTGTCAGCTATCAGTTCTCATGAGGGGGTTTAAATGAATATAGACTTTAAACCTGACTTTTCTAGTAAGATTTAATTTTGACTCAGTTAGTAAAGCTTTTATCTAAAACTAAAAACAATAGCTGTTAACGCAGTTCCTCCGACAGGAGGCTAGCTGACGGCTGAATGCTTACATAAAAATCATTCTTATCGGTTAAAAAAATCAACTCACAAACGAAATTGTCGAGTAGAAAACTATCTCCATACAGCAAGTAAAAGAGTAATAGATTGGTGTTTCATTAATGGATAATTACCTCTGGTTAAAACAGTTATGGAATTGAACATAAGGAAGTATTATTTCTTTATTTTCCCCTTGTAGAGCGACAGCTCGCGGCGCAGCCAAGGGGAGGCAGAGTAAGCTTAATTATTTAATTAATAATGATTAATGATTAATTATTCGGTAAACCATGAAATAGGAATCTTAATCATTGGGCGAAGTATGGGAAACAAGAGATAAAATCAGGAAAAAAGAACAATCAACAATTTTTAAATATCCCTCATTATAAGTCAATAGAAATGTTAAAATATAAAGCCCAAATAAGAGGGATAAAAGTAATAATTACAGAATAATCTTATACATCTCAATAGAGCTGTTTAGATGGGAATAATTTACCAAAATATGGAGAAAAAAAAACGAAATTTAGTGGAAAAATAGTAACAAGAGTGTTGTATAAAACTAGAGAAAATAAATTATTAAATGCAGATGTAAATGGGTCATTGAGTATAATTAAAAAAGTAATTCCTGATGTCTTGGACCAAGGAATAAAGGGTTTGCCGTTTAACCCTGTAGTGGATCAACCACTTGCGTTCAACTAAGGTTTCAGAGTTTTGAGTAAGTTGGAGTAAGTTTAGTTGAGCGGTAAAATATATATTAAGCTCAAGAGGATAATGATGAATTGTCCACTATTCAGTTGTCAAATTAAAGCAACAATATAGATAGTATGCAATAAAGTATATATTGAATTTATATATAACTATCATGGCTAAATATACAGCTATCTTGGTGATTACTATAGTAAAAAAAATCACCTTTTAAGTAGATAAAACCACTTAATAAAGACTAATACTGCTATCATAAAGAAGATTTACCAGAAAGTTAAATTTTGAACTAAATAGATATTTATTGCTGGCTCTCAATCTAAATTAATTGAGCTAGGGCAAAAAGCCAATCTAGAAAAATGTTAATAAACTAGGGTTTGCGCTCAAAAGTCTTTTAGTAGAGGAGATAACCCACCCCTCGCCCCTCCCAGGAGGGGAGGGGAAGACAGGAGGAATGGGAATGAGCGAGGAGGTAGGAGTAAGAATTGTCCCAAGATTGTTCTGCCCAACTCTTGACCAAAATCCACTCCTAATTGAGCCATTACCACCTAAAACCTCGCACTTTTTGATGCTTAAAAAGGCTAAAACCTTTATATCTAAAGACTTTTAGATTTAATCAGCAAGCCCTAAATATATATTTTTTAATTATCAATAAATCCAAACACAAGCTATCAGGTAGAAAAAAATGAGTAAAGTTCTAGTTGTAGAAGATAGCGTTACCCAAAGAGAAATGATTTCCCAACTTCTCAAAAATAGTGGATTAGCAGTTACTGTAGCTAATGATGGAGTAGAAGCTTTGGGACGACTTAAGAATACTAAACCAGATATCGTGGTACTAGATATTGTGATGCCAAGAATGAATGGCTATGAAGTTTGTAGGAGGATAAAATCCGATCCTAAAACCAAGAATATTCCGGTAGTTATGTGTTCTTCTAAGGGAGAAGAGTTTGACCGTTACTGGGGCCTAAAACAAGGTGCAGATGCTTACATTGCTAAACCATTCCAGCCCACAGAACTGGTGGGAACAGTTAAACAATTGTTAAGAAGATAGGAAATTGTTCAAGACTATGGTAGGAAATCAAGACTTTTTACCAGGCCAAGGTACAGGGATTCAAGAACTAGAAAATCCTGAAGGTGAACTTCATTTGCGGTTTTATCTACCTTCAGGCAATGAGTTTGCTTTACCAGCAATGGATATTAGAGAGGTAATTTCTCAATCTCCAGAAGGTATTACAGCAATTCCAAATGTTTCTCCTTTACTTTTAGGTACGATAAATTTAAGGGGACGAGTAATTTGGGTAGCCGATCTAGGTCAATTCCTTGGAGATCAAGTCCCAATTAATTCAGATAAATCTGAGATTCCCGTAATTGCAGTAGAAGACCAAGACACTATATTAGGATTAGCAGTTGAACGAATCGTGGAAATGGAGTGGCTTGATGAAAAGAAGCTAAAAATGTCCACAAATATTGCAGATGGTATGGCTCCCTTCTTAAAAGGAGAGTGGGTTTTTGATGAAAAGGGAGAACAGGTTCTCAGATTACTGGATCAAGAAGCAATTATTCGTTCGGCTCGATGGGCAGCCTAAATAAAAGTCAAAATTGGTAAGTCAACATAATTGTTTGATTGAGTTATTTATATATTCACATTTCTGACTGAGGCTGATTCCCAGTTCCGTAAACAATAAAATTAAAAAACTAAAAAATAATAAAATTATATTGAGAGAGGGACAGCATGACATCATCCAGCACAGACTTTTTACAAGATTATCAAAAAGTAGAAGATGCCTACAGTCAGGGTAATTATGAAGAAGCAGCGGCTTTAGTTTATAACTTAATTCAGGATTATCCAGAAGACCCTAGTGCTCGTCTTCTTTGTGGTCATATATATTGTTATGGACTCCATCAATATGATGTGGCAACAGAACAATATCATTTGGTATTGGACCTAACTGACGACCCAGATTTGATTAATTATGCTCAACAAGGTATAAGTGATAGTGAACAATTTATTACAAATAATCCTGCAGCTAGTGAATCAGAAGAATTTCTAGAAGATATTAATTTTGATGATGAGTTGGATGGAGTGGCTATGGAAGAAGAGATTTATAATTCTCAAGAATCTATAGCAGACAAGGAATTATTTTTGGATGAAAATAGCCTAGAACTAGATACAAAAGATTTGGAAAAAATTACGGATCAAGAAATATTTCAAGAAGAAAATAACGATGAATTAATAACAGAAAATTTTGATTTTAATCGATTGGAAAAATTAGATTTAGAAGGGATAGATGATTTAGAACTGACAGATGAAGATGAAGTAGATGGAGAAAATAACCCTTTTAGTACAAATGGTAATCCTAGCAATCAAGAATATGAAGATTTAGAAGAGATATCTGATTTCACAAAATATGAAGAACCTTTTGGTGAAGATGACCAAGAATCAGAATATCAGTTACCAATAAATAATAATAACTATACAGAAAAATTGCTAGATGATGCTGTTTTAAATGGTAGCAATAGCCTGGAAAATATGTCTGAAAAAATATCAGATTTTAGTTTGAATGAAGATTTAGATGAAATATGGAAAAAGCAACAAGAAGAATTATTTAAAGAAGAAGAAATAGCAGAAAATGACAAAACAGAGTATGAAGATATAAAAAATCATACAGTTAATTCAAATTTGGAAAAAGACCATCCAATAGAAGACTTAGACCTAGATGAACTTAATGATGATTTTGAGAACGTAATAGATGAAATTTTAGATAGTTCAGAAGGGATGATTAGTGAACAAACAAATAACATAGAAAGTAGTAATTCTCATGTACGAAGTACTCCAGAAACGGAAGATAAAAACCATAACCATAATTTTTCAGGTTTAGATGGAGCTACTATGTTGACGGGAAATAATAATAGCTTCGCATGGGAGGCAACAGAAGATATTGATGAATTAAGTAATGGAATAGATGAATTAGAAGACGGATTATATAATCAATGGAATAATATAGAAGATGTAGGGACAGGAGCAACAGAAAAACTGGAGAGTTTTGAGATCGATGAATTCGATGAAGCATCATTTAGTGAAGCTTTTGAGATAGATGAAGAAGGAAATATAGAAGGTAGAAAACCAAATGGTTTTCTAGAAGATGATGAATTTGGTGATTTTGAAGAGTATGGCTCTCTAACTGATGAGATGGAAATGCCGACTGATATGACTACTCCCGATCTGAATACTGCAGCATCCAATATAGAGGCAATAGACACGGGAATGGTGGTAGGAGCTACAACAGGAGCCTTGTTTGACAACAGAACTGATCATAGTGCGATTGATAATGAAGAAACTATTCCAATAGATAATCAACTCCCAACTTTTAGTAAAATTAAGA
>NZ_JAAHHG010000566.1 GCF_010692555.1 Okeania sp. SIO3B5
CTCAATCAAGCTGTTTAGATGGGGATGATTTACCAACATATGGAGAAAAAAAACCGAGATTTAGTGGAAAAAGAGTAACAAGAGGGTTGTATAAAACCAGGGAAAATAAATTATTAAATGCAGATGTAAATGGCTCGTTGAATATAATTAAAAAAGTAATTCCTGATGTCTTTGACCAGGGAATAAAGGGTTTGCCGTTTAACCCTGTAGTGGTCGATCCACTACGAATAACTAAGGTTTCAGGCTTTTGAGTAAGTTTGAGTAAGTTTAGTTGAGCGGTGGGAAGTTCACGCCGAAGCTACTATCAAATTTCTATTTCTGATTTTTCTGTGTTGCGATAGCGCAATAAAAATTTTTGCCTATTATTTCCCTTTCCCCAATATTCAGAAAATTGCTCATCTCCCCTCCGATTGTTATGCGCTTCAGAAAATGCAAATATGATTTCCCTCTTCCCAATATTCAGAAAATTGCTCATCTCCCCTCCGATTGTTATGCGCTTCAGAAAATGCAAATATGATTTCTCTCTTCCCAATAT
Source organism: Okeania sp. SIO3B5 (assembly GCF_010692555.1). Classification (GTDB taxonomy): domain Bacteria; phylum Cyanobacteriota; class Cyanobacteriia; order Cyanobacteriales; family Microcoleaceae; genus Okeania. Next base: position 536 of record NZ_JAAHHG010000566.1, read on the forward strand.
TCAGAAAATTGCTCATCTCCCCTCCGATTGTTATGCGCTTCAGAAAATGCAAATATGATTTCTCTCTTCCCAATATTCAGAAAATTACTCATCTCCCCTCCGGTTGTTATGCGCTTCAGAAAATGCAAATATGATTTCTCTCTTCCCAATACGAAATTATGATTTGTCGGTAGTTTCCATTTTCTGAATAATTTTCATAGTTTCGACACTAACGGTACAAACTTTTTGTAGTAGGTCAATGACTGTTTCTTTATAGTCGGCAAAACTATAGGTATTAAATTTTTCAGCGATGGTTTTGTCTCTGGGTTTCTTTTCTTTGTATTGGTCTAATACCCATTCCAAAGCACTGCGGTTTCCGAGGCGATATTCCCAGGCAATTTTGGGAATTTTTTCTAATGTGGTGAGGGTATCTATTAATATTTTGTCTTTGGTTTTGTCTGCTTTAAGTTTTGGTTTGGGAGTGGGTTGGTTATCGGAAGTTGGTAAGTCGATGCGAGTTAATGGGTAAGGTTTAATATTTTCATAATTGATGTGTAAGTCGATTAATTTTTTGCCCCATTTTACCCACTTTTGAAAATTTTCATAGAAGGGGAGGCGGGGAAATTCTCGTTTGAGGTTTTGTTCGTATTTTTGTCGGTAGGTTGGGTGGTGTAAAACGGCGTAGGTGTAGTGGAAAATGTCTAGTTTTTTGATTTTTTTATTGCTGTAATGAGTTTGGAATTTTTGCAGTCCCCAGTCAGTAATATTTTCTTGGCGGTTTCCATTTTCATCGTAGCGGTAGAGGGTTAATATTTGAGAAAGTCTTGAACCAATTCCATTATCACAAATGCAATTCGTAGCTATAACAACAAAAGGAACTTGTTTATGAATTGTCAAACAAATTGCTATGTTATCTTTGCCAATAGGAAAAATTTGTTCCTGTTGATATAGTCTATGTACGATAACTTTTGCCAGATAAAGGTATTTTTTGGTAAACGGACGCCAAGTAGATGTAACTATAAAATCAGGATTAAACTCTAGGGTAGAATTTCTCAGTAAATGATCTTCCAGTTCAGAAGTCCACTTAATTTTTCGATCAACAAAATCGTTAATTGCTTTTTTCTTGTTTGATTTATACCATCTAACTTTTTCTTGTTCATAAAAATCACAAAAAAACTGAATTTTTTTTGCTAGTTGCTGCCTATCAAAGTTGTATAACCATTCATCTCTACTTGTTACTATTCCAATAGAAAATATTTTAAATATTGCCGTTTCATCTGTTTGGTTTTTAGCAAGTTTAGTATTTTTATTTGCTAGAGGTAGTAAACTATCAAAGTCATTATCGGTAAGATTTATCCAGTTATTATTTTTGTCTGGTGTAATATGTTTAAACTCCAAATCCCTGAGATTATTAAAACTCAAATAATCTTTCTTTTCATCAGCTTTGACATAATCACTTATGGAATTATAGAAAACCTTAAATCCTTCTAATTTTTCATTTCTTACAACGAAATAAACTGCTACTCCAACTTTAATTTTATCACTAAAAATATTGCCACCTTCTTTCCTGCGTCTTTCTCCAGTTGTCCGTGCATCTCCTTTTGTATCAATAATCCAAATTTCGTTAAATTCATCTGCTAAAACTTTCCTAAATCCATCAGCCCATGTAGCATCAATAAAAGACGAATTAGTAATAAAAGCTATTACACCATTTTTAGCTAGTCTATCTGTTGCCCACCTTAAAAAACGAGAATACGGATCATAAGCCTTTGTCTTTTGTGCTCTACTTTCTTTAACATAAGTATCTTTAATTCGTTTATCAATTTCAGGATAAGAACGATTCTGGTTATTATCATTTGCATTAATGAAGAAAGGTAATTAGATTATAATGCTAGTCATACCATTTCACTAAAGTCAAAAATCAAAAGTCAAAAGTGATATTTTCAGTACTTAAAACCTCTATTCTAAAGTAATTTCGTATTAGTTTATTTTATTTCAATAAATATGTTATCATGTTATTAGTTTAAAAGTCAGTTTATGAAAGCTATATTTAAGTATCTTATCTATCCAACACCAGGACAAAAAACCAGATTAGCAAAGCTATTTGGTTGTATTTGCTGGCGCAACACTTTCCTATGGTCATGCTACCGCAAACGTGAACCTGTGGTTTGGAATGATAGTCTAGCTTGCTGCCAAGAAAAGTATACTCTTAGAGAAAAGAAACCCATTAATTCTGATCTACAAAAGCTTTTTATTACTCAAGCTAAAAAGACTGAATACAGAGAATGGTTGTCAGAGGTTTCTGCTATACCATTGCAGCAATCACTGAATGATTTAAACCAGGCTTATCAAAACTTTTTTCAATCAACTAAAGGTCAGAGAAAAGGTAGACCTATTAAACCTCCTAAATTCATACATTAGAAAGTCAAAGCAAACTGCTAGGTTTACAAAGCGAGGATTTAAAGTTGGTCAACATAAAGTTTATTTGGCTAAGATTGGAAAGCTGAAAATAGTGTGGTCAAGAGAGTTACCTGCTGCTCCATCATCAGTAACAGTAATCAAAGATTGTAAGGGCGATTCGCGAATCGCCCCTACTAAATATTTCTTGAGTTTTGTAGTAGAAATACAACCAGAAATCTTACTTCAAACTGATAATTCAGTAGGTATAGATTTAGGTTTCAAAACCTTTGCCACATTGAGCGATGGAAGAAAAGTAGATGCTCCTAAACAACTCAAAAAACGTATTAAAAAATACCGAAAATTAAGTAAGTCATTATCTAAGAAAACTAAGGGGTCTAAAAGGTATGAAAAAGCACGAGCTAGAGTTGCTAAGTTCCATGCCAAACTGTAAAGATACAAGGACAGATTTTCTGCATAAATTATCTACTAAAATAATTCGTGAAAACCAAACAGTTGTTTTAGAAGATTTAAACATTTCTGGTATGGTTAAGAACCGCAACCCACCCCCATCCCCTCCAGGGAGGGGAGCAAGAGGGGTGGGTGCAGCAGCCTGTGAGACGTTAACCCACCGAAGAGCTACGGCTCGGTAGGAATCTCCGCGCCTGACCGCCGGAGAGTATGTCAACTAACTCTTGACTACTGACTAATAGTAATCACTGAATCAGATGTGAGAATTTTATTGCTTCTGTGTTCCCTATTCCCTATTCCCTAAAAATCTACAATATCTCACAACTCAAATAAGATTTCTAAATATTGAAAATTAAAAAATTAATGATTAAAAAAAATATAGAGCGAAAAGTCCTGAATAATGGCATAGTTGTCATCACAACAGAAAATAAGACAGCGGATATTGTTTCAGCCAAAATATTCTTACGCATAGGTAGTCGTTATGAACCCAGAGAACAGGCAGGAATCTCTCACTTATTAGCAGCAGTATTAACCAAAGGGACAGACAAATTATCTTCTCTAGATATCGCCCATAAAGTTGAATCAGTAGGAGCAAGACTAGGTACAGATACAACCATAGATTATTTCTTACTGAGCATAAAAACAGTATCTACAGATTTTACAGACATATTTCAACTGTCAGGAGAAATAATCAAATATCCATCATTTCCAGAAACAGAAATTGAACTAGAAAAACGAATTACTATTCAAAGTATTCGCTCTCAACTAGAACAACCTTTTACCGTAGCATTCTCTCAATTACGAGAAATGATGTATCAAAATCATCCTTATGCTTTATCAACTTTAGGTACAGAAAAAACAGTTTCTCAAATTACCCGCGCCGATCTTCAAGAATTTCATCAAACTCACTTCCGTCCAGATAATATAATCATATCTATAGTAGGCAATATTACGAACGCCAAAGCAATTAATTTAGTTGAACAAACATTAGGAGATTGGCAACAACCAGAAACACCCCCGATAACTTTAAACTTACCAACTCTAACTCCCCAACCATCAAGAGCAACAACATACCAAGAAACTCAACAATCAATTATTATGCTTGGTTATTTAGCAGCAAATGTTAATAGTTATGACTATGCTCCTCTCAAATTAATTAATACTTATTTGGGTAATGGTTTATCAAGTCGCTTATTTGTTGAACTGAGAGAAAAACGAGGTTTAGCTTATGATGTATCTGCCTTTTATCCTACCCGTATAGATATCTCCAACTTTACAGTTTATATAGGAACTGCTACAGAAAATACAGCGATCGCTAAAGCAGGGTTAAGAGAAGAAATGGAGCGCTTAGTGAAGAACCAACTTAGCTCAGAAGAGTTACAAGTCTCCAAAAACAAATTATTAGGTCAATATGCTTTAGGTAAACAAACAAACTCACAAATTGCTCAAATTTTAGGATGGTATGAAGTATTAGGTTTGGGTATGGAATTTGACGCTAAATTTCAAGAAAATCTGACAATGGTAACAGCTACTGAGGCACAAGAAGTTGCTAGTAAGTATTTCATTGAACCTTATATTTCAATTGTTGGATCGGAAGAAGATTGAGAATCACAATTGCTATAATTTTAGTCAAAAGTTGTAAATACCTGAGCGAGCAGCGCTGTAGCAAAATCATACCGTACAGTCTAGTATAATTTTATGTGCGGTCGCGACTGAATACCAGCAAAGTTGATGGTTAACAAATAGACATCTTCCGAAAAATAAATAAATTGTGATAGAATCATAAAAAATGTAATTTTTAGTTGCTAATTATGACCAGTATGCTTGAGTACATTTACAATCATCCACAAGAATCAGAAAGTTTATTAGGCATCAAGTATGAACAACTAGAAAATTTATTAAAACAAGCAGAAAAACTCCACAATAATAAGCGAGAAATAGCCACAGCTAAAAAAGTTAGAATAATTGCTTATGGTGGTGGTAGACCACCTAAATTATCTATTTCAGAACAAATCATTTGAATATTAACTTATTTAAGACATTTGACAACATTTCAACTACTAGGAATTCAATTTGGAGGAGCGTGAAACTACTGCTAATGATACCTTTAATTATTGGTGGCCAATTATCTGTGATTTATTGCCAGCAAGTCTCTTAGAACAGGTAAAAAAAACAAAGTGACTATGAAATTGTCAAAGAAATATTAACAGAATTTGAATTAATTGTAGATAGCTACGAACAGCCCATAGAAAGACCAGGATAATATGAAAAACAAAAAGAATATTACTCAGGAAAGAAAAAAAGTAATACAAAAAAAGGGCAAGTAATTGTATTGCCAAAAGGTAAAGATATTGTGGATATTTCAGCAGGAGAACCAGGGAAAAAAAGTGATATACAATATTTCCGTGAAACTGAGAAAAAGTTTGACAGTAAACAAAAATTTAGTGGAGATAAAGGCTATACTGGAGAACCGAGGATTAAAACACCTAAAAAAAAGCCAAAAAAACGAAAACTAACAGATTCGGAAAAATCTCAAAATCGAGAATTTGCTTCAGAACGAATTTTTGTTGAACATATAATTAGATTAGTCAAAATATTTAGGGTAGCTCAAGAAAGATTTAGATTAAATTCCGACAAATATGAGCAAATAATTATAACTATTTGTGGGTTAGTAAGATTACGAATAGGTACATTTATTTTTTAGTAATAAATCAACCTATAGTAAGATGGAAATTATTTAATTTATATTGCTATCTTTGAGCTTATTTTTAATAGTAAGTATCTATAATACCATTTTGAAAAAAGAATGTTACGAATAATAAGTGCAATAAAAAAAATTTGCAGGAAATGTCCCTTTGATAAAAAAGATAATTTATGACCTAAAAACTGGTATTAAATCTATTCCCATACGA
>NZ_JAAHHG010000567.1 GCF_010692555.1 Okeania sp. SIO3B5
TCATGTCCGGTTGAATAATTAGACTTTGGTGGAAGGAAGGCAGCGGGAGCTGGAGGCAGGAGGCAGAAGGTTTTCTCCTTTTTTCACCTTAATTTTATACACGCTCCGATGCTACCGGACATGATATTATACCATGAATTTTTATTTAGGGCTTGCTGAATAAATATGAAAGCTTTGACTGATATTGGTAATATCATGTCCGGATAATTAGTGATAAAAAAAACTTTCTCCTTCTTCTTCTTTCTTCCCTCCTGACTCCTGAGGACTGACTCCTTCATAGTTTATTTATAACTGTTCAACCGGACATGATATAAGTGCCTTTTTAGGTCTGAAATACCTTGGTTTTCAGCTCTTGATGCTCAAAAAGTTAGGATTTTGGACGTTTCGAGGGGCAGAAAATCAAGGGATAATATTTTGACGATCTGTTCTATAATTCCTATTTATCCTGGATTGCTGGATTGCTGGATTCTGGCTCCTGCCCTCACCACTCATACTTTTGAGCGCAAACCCTATTTAAACGGCGTTGGTGATTTGAGGTATGATATCATGTCCGGATAATATAGAGTCCGGTTGAAGAGTTATTGTATAGTTGGGAGTAGGGGAGTGGGGGAGTGGGGGAGATTAAATATTTAAGTAATTATAGAATTATCAAAATATACTATATAACCGGATTCTATATAAGAGCGCGAACAAAAAAAATCTCTTCTACTACTCTTTCTTCTTATTTCTTCCCTCCTGACTCCTAAAGTAGGGCTTGCTGATTAAATATAAAAGTCTTGATATATAAAGGTTTTGGCCTGTTGAGGTAGTTAAAAAGTAGCAGGTATTTGCCTAAGAAAGCTCAAAAAGTGAGTATTGGGGTAAGATAGATACAGAAAAATCTTGGGATAATTTTTAGGAGTACGTCCTCTACAACTCCTGATTTATCCTAACTCTTCACTACTCCCTACTCCCCTCCCTGGAGGGGGAGACAGGAGGAACGGGGAATTTAAAGTAGGTAGGAGTAAGAATTGTAAGAATGATTTCTCTGCCCAACTTTTACCTAAAATACGCTCCATGCATGAGCATGAATAGCTGAAAACCAGGCACTTTTTTCGACCTCAAAAAGGCTTTAGCCTTTACTTATCAATACTTTGAGAATTAATCAGCAAGCCCTAACTAGCCAGTAACAAAATCCTAAAAGCCTTACCAATCAATACTTTTGACTTTTAACTTTTGACTTTTAACTTTTAACTTCCGCGTAGCGGCACTTGTAATTCTTCTAAAACAGATTTAGCAATAATAAACTCTTTTTCCAATTGATTTAAAAGAAATTCTGCTTCTAATTTTGTTATAGTACCAGCTTTAGCTTTTTGTTCTAAAGTTGCAGAAATTTCAGCCAAGCGCATTACTCCTAAATTGCTACTACTACCTTTCAAAGAATGAGCGCTTTCTCCTAGTGCTTCTGTGGCAGAGTTATCTATCGCCTCTTTAATAGCTATGAAATGCTGTGGAGTATCTTCTAAAAACAAATCGATCAGTTCCGTTACAACATCAGCTTCGCCTTCTATCTGTACTTCTTGGCGAATACTTTCAATAAATTCTACCATCACAGGAGGAGAACTAAAAGCTGTCTTTACCTTTGGCGTAGGAGATGACGGAGAAGAAGTTTTTTCTACCTGTTGCAGTGGTGCAATAGGAGTTTTTTGGCCTATGATTATTTCTCCCCAATTTTCCAGTATTTTCTGTAGAGCTTCAACCTTAACTGGCTTACTAATATAATCATCCATACCCATTTGCAGACAAATTTCGCGATCGCCCTCCATAGCTCCCGCTGTCATGGCCACAATAGCAGGTCTTTTGCCTAACTCATGGCCATATTTGTCACAAATATGTTGTGTTGCTTCCAAACCATCCATTTCTGGCATTTGTACATCCATCAATATCAAATCATAAGGTACTCTCTCTAAAGCCATCAAAGCTTCCAACCCATCACTAACCACATCAGGCCGATAACCCATTCGTCCTAACATCGACAATGCAACTTTTTGATTGACTACATTATCTTCAGCTAGCAAAATTCTTAAAGGTAGTCGGTTCGCGAGATTGCCATCAATGTTGATATCAGGTTGCTTTGTAGTATTTTCTATCTGATTAGCAAAAATCTTCATCAGTACCTTATATAATCGCTCTGGCTTAATCGGCTTATTTAGACAAGCTTGTAAATTTTTGGTATCATCTTTAGGACAACCTACAGAAGTTAACATCACTAATGGCAGTGTTTTTAGTCTAGGAAGCTTACGAATTTCAGCAGCTAAAGTTATACCATCCATTTCTGGCATTTGCATATCTAAAATAACCAGATCGAACTTTTTACCTTTCTTCAGCAGTTCTAAAGCTTCTACACCATTATCTACTTCTGTAGATCTTATATCCCACTTTTTATTTTGTATTTTTAGAATCAGCCTATTAGTAGGATTATCATCAACTACTAATATTCGTTTACCATTCAGTTGAGGTTGAGGATTTTGATAAACTTTAGGAATGCTAGGAGCAACTGTAGTTAAGATTGTGAAGTGAAATGTTGAACCCGCAATATAATTTGCAGAAGTCAAATTATTTTGACTCACAACCAAGGGATTTCCGGCCACACTCCCCCCGCTTTCTGCCCACATTTGCCCCCCCATCATTTCACACAGTTGCTTACTGATAACTAAGCCTAAACCTGTACCGCCATATTTACGAGTAGTGGAAGAATCTACTTGAGAAAAAGGCTGAAAAAGTCGCTTTAAACCTTCCGGTGGAATACCAATACCAGTATCTCTAACAGCAAAATGGATTTGATGGGTGGGAGATTGAAAATTGTCTGAGTTAACTTCTTCAGCAGCGACATTTATTACTACTTCTCCAGAGTGGGTAAATTTAACAGCATTACTGACTAAGTTGACCAGAATTTGACGCAACCTAGTCACATCACCCGTAATTGTAGAGGGGGTATGATCGTCTATTATGTAGGCTAAGTCTAATGATTTACTTGTAGCTTGAGGCACTAACAAATCTAGACAAGATTCTACACATTCTTGGAGGTCAAAAGCTTGGTTTTCTAACTCTAACTTATCGGCATCAATTTTTGAGAAGTCGAGAATATCATTAATGATAATCAACAAGTTATCCCCACTACTACGAATAATTTCTACAAAGTTTCGCTGTTGAGGATTTAGATTAGTATCTAGCAACAAACCAGTCATCCCAATTACTCCATTCATTGGGGTGCGTATTTCGTGACTCATATTGGCCACAAATTCTGATTTTAGCTTGGCGATAGATTGAGCTTCCTTTAAGGCCGCATCTAATTCCTGATTTTTTTGTTCTAATTCTGTTGCTATTTTGGTTGTTTGTTCTTGAGATGCGGCCTTTTGTTCCAGATAAACTTGAATTTGGTTAACTGCAGGTCTAAATACAAATACTCCCTCTGATATTAGTAGTAATATTGCAACTGTTAATAATAAATTTTCGATTCGTCTGGCTTGCTGAACCTTTTCTTGGGCTTCGGCATCATATTGGAAGACAATTTGATTCATCCGTGGTAGAAAAAGGGCCTCATTTTTCAGAATAGTTTCTACAAAAGGTCTAATATCTACCTGTGCGGGATCTGAGTTGATGGCTACTAGCAAACCTTGAGTCGCCTTAATTATTGCTTGATAATATTCTTCCATCTCCGCAAACATTTGTTTTACCTTGGGACTATTTATATTACTGGGTAATCCTAAATCTGAATCACCTTTCTGTAGTCCCTCATGGGAGGTTTGGAACACCTGGACAACATTTTCAAGTTCCTGTTGACGTTGTTTTCTTACTCTTGAATTGGAGCTATACTGGATAGCTAATGCTGCTTTGCTAAGTTTTTGACTCAGCATTCGTTGACGACCTGCAATGTTAATTACCCGAGAACTGGTAAACTGATATCTTAGGGATCTTTCTACTAAAATTTGTTCAAATATAAATAATCCAGCAATTACACTGAGTCCGATAATATAAAGTACAGTTAGGCGATGAGTTGGAAATGGCTTGCGTAGTTTTTCTGACATTTTTTTATAGTTATTGTTGTAGTTAATTTTGTCTATACTTCACTGTTTGATAATGACAAACACTAGGTCTTTATATCTAGATTTTATCTCAATTGAATAAGTGGATTAGACTAGATATATATGTATATAGTTATGTCACTTTGGACTTTTGACTACCGCAAAGTGGCTGACTCACTAACTAAATAATTAATGTTTATAACTGATTCTCAGCTACTTTCTTATCAACGTTGTCCTAGAAAAGTATTTTTGGATACCTATGGAGATTTTACGCAACAAGATTCTCCTAGTGATTTTTTGCTGAAATTAATTAAAGATAGTTCGGAATTTAGGTCGAGCATTATCAAGAATTATATTTATCAAAAGCCTAATTATCCTCGTGGAGATTTAATGGCAAGGGGAAAGGCTACTGAAGAATTAATGGCAGCAGGTATTGATGTTATTTATCAGGGAATATTAATTATTCCACAATCTTCAATCAATTCACTCCCACAAAATCAGACTATTAATTTTGTTAGCTATCCAGATTTATTGATTAAACAGCCTGGATATTCTCGATTTGGTGATTGGGTTTATATTCCTACAGATATTAAGTTAAGCAAACGTCCGAAATTAGAATATCAAATAGTTGCTACTTTTCATGCTCAAATATTGGCGAGTATTCAAGAAGTTTGGCCGGAAACTGCTTGGTTGATTCTCCGAAAGAAAGGGTTATATAATGTCAATTTAGAGAAGCGAATTGAACAAATGCAGGAAACTATTTCTGAGTTAATTGCTATGTTGCAAAATTCTCTAGAACCAGAAGTCTTTATTTCCCGTCAAAAATGTAGTCTTTGTACCTGGTATAGTAGCTGTCATGATGTTGCGGAAATTCAAAAACATTTATGTCTTTTGCCGGGAGTTACTTCTAATAGATATGCTGTGTTGAAGAGCTTGAATTTAACAACTTTAGAATCTTTGAGTCAAACTAATCCTCATGATTTAGAGAGTTACCCAGAGTTTGCTGATGGAGTTGGAATACAGGTTGTCAAGCAAGCTCAATCTGTATGGGAAAATAAAGTGATTTTGAGAAATGAAACATTTGCCGAAGAAATAGATAGTGAAACTTTACAAATTAATTATTACAAATCAACTAAGCTAGTTAATGCTCCTGTAGAAATATATTTTGATATTGAAGCTCAACCAGATATTAATCTAGATTATTTACATGGTGTATTAGTAGTTGATAAACGCCAAAATACCAAAAAATTTTATGTTCATTTAGCTGAAAATCCCTTAGATGAAGAATTGATTTGGTATCAATTTTTAGACTTGGTTTGGAAATATCCTATCGCTCCAATTTATCACTTCTGTGAATATGAAATTCAAACTGTAAAAAGATTAGCTCAACTTTATCAAACTCCAGCTTATCTGTGGAAACCATTATTGAAGAGATTTGTAGATATTCATCAAGTTGTTACTCAGACTATTATATTACCTGTAGAAAGTTATTCCCTCAAAAATATTGCTCGTTGGTTGGGTTTTGAATGGCGGAACCCCGAAGCTAATGGCGCTCAATCTGTTTGTTGGTATGCAGAATGGTTGAAAACTGGCGATCGCTCTTTATTAGATGTAATTATTATTTACAATGAAGATGATTGTTATGCTACTTATTATATTAAAAAATGGTTATTACAATTGTTAGAAGAAGGAGTCAGGAGTCAGGAGTCAGGAGTCAGGAGTTAGATATAGAAACCGTCGGATAGACAAGGTAAAGTCCTCAGAAGGAAGAAGGAAGAAGGAAGAAGGAAGAACCAATTATTCATAATTAAGAAGAAGGAAGGTGAGAAAATATTATGTTATCTATATCCATAATAAATAAAGAAGAAATAAGAAGGAAGAAGGTAAGCATTTCCTGCGGAATGCTGCGCAAACAGCCGTCAGCTATTAGCTAGCCTCTTACAGAGGAACTGCGTTAACAGCTATTAATTTTGAGGAAGATAAAAGCAACCTTTGAAATTTAGTTTGAATAAAATTTACTGGCAAAGTTCCCTTCCTAAACCTTAGAAGTAATTAGGGTTTGCTGATTAAATATCGCGCTTATTAACTGATATTGGTTTGAGCAATTTTATATCTGGAAAAAATGCGAGGTTTTAGGTGGTAATGGTTCAAAAATTCAGGATTTTGGTCAAGAGTTGGGCAGAACAATATTGGGAAAATTCTTACTCCTAC
>NZ_JAAHHG010000568.1 GCF_010692555.1 Okeania sp. SIO3B5
GTCCGCGCACGAGTTTCCGAGTGCCCCCCGGCAACTAATAACACTGTAGCATATATTCAATTCACTTGCATACTAAAATAAAAAGTCGCCCTACAAGGGCGAGGCTTTAAACCCAATTTTTCGGTAATCCTAGAAGAAATTTTACGTCTGGGTATGATGGCTCCCTCTAGTTTTAATTTACAACCTTGGCGTTTTATTGTGGTTAAGAAACAAGAGAATAAAGAACGACTTAAGGCTTGTGCTTTTAATCAACGCCAGGTAGAAGAAGCTCCAGTCGTTTTAATTTGTTGTGGCGATCGCCATGTATCTAAACCAGGATATATAGAATCTATAATTGAGTTGCGCAAAGAGCATGAAGCTATCAATGATACTTATGCAGATCATATGCGAAATTCAATTCCTAAAATGTTTGAAAGTCCTCCTTCTTTTGAATCTATGGAAGCTTGGATAAATAGGCAAGTAATGTTAGCAGTAGCTCAAATTATGATCGTTTCTAGTAGTTTTGGCGTTGATAGTTGTCCTCTTGAAGGATTTATTACGTCTCAAGTTAAAGCAGCATTTAATATTCCAGAGCAAGTAGATGTTTGCTGTCTATTAGCTATGGGTTATGCTGCTGAACCATTTAAAAAATATGGTGGACATCTGTCTTGGAGTAAGGTCTGTTTTCCAGAAACCTATGGACAGGATTTTGTATGAGTGGCCAATTATACTCATTTGACTAAAAAATATGACAAAATAGTGTTTCTATATCACAAAAATTCATAGCAAATATGTATCCGAATTTTATTATTAATAGTTTTATATTTAGGATTATTGATTTAATGACAAAATTCAAAAATATAATTCCTAATTTTATTATTAATAGTTTTATATTTAGGATTATTGATTTAATGACAAAATTCAAAAATATAATTCCTAAAATAATTAGGGTTTGCGCTCAAAAGTCTTATGGGTGAAGGTAGGAGACAACCCACCCCTAGCCCCTCCCAGGAGGGGAGGGGGAGAAAGGAGACAGGAGGAACGGGGAATTTGGAGGAGGTAGGAGCGCGCGTTTTGTCCCAAGATTGTTCTGCCCAACTCTTGACCAAAATCCTGAATTTTTGAACCATTACCACCTAAAACCCACATTCCGCACGTCAATTTGTAGCATTAAAAGTAGTATAGAATTTCTATTCTTGGTAAATATTTATACTGTATAAATTACTTCTCGAAAGTCAAATTATCAGTTAAATATTAAGTATAAATACTTGCTAAATTATTGACTCCTATTGACCACTATAATTTTCTTCTTACTTCTTAACTTCTTTATTTCTTACTTTTGACTTTTGACTTTTGACTTTTGACTTATATTTTTATGCTACGTTTTGTCGTGCGGAGTGTAGGCTAAAACCTCGCACTTTTTCCAGACCTAAAATTGCTCAAACCAATATCAGTCAATACGCGCGATATTTAATCAGCAAACCCTAATTAATTGAAGAAGGCAGAATGCAGAAGGCAGAAGGCAGAAGGAAAAAATTGCTTATGGATAGTCAATGACCAACCACTCCGTGTCTTATCACCCCAAACAATTTTAAGCACCCCCGTTCACGGTAGGGTATTAAACCCGCAAAAGAAAAGATAATAAAATTATTACTAGAAAATGAAAACAGCAATCAGAAATATTAATACTCAGATATTAGAAGATAATTTACAAAAAAGCTGGCAATCTTTGAGAGATTTGAATGATGCTTGTAAAATTAAATGTGACTTAAAAGCTGGAACATTATTAGTGATTTGCGAACATCCAGCAAATTTAATTATAGATCGAGAGAAAACAATTTCTGAGTTAAAAGGTATAGTTCAAAAACAACCACTAGAATCTATTGAGAAAGTAGGTATTTGTTTGAATACAATTGGTCATATATATCCTTATGCTTATCATTCATTTTTTACAAAAAGTCGGCAAGAAGAGTCTACATTAACTTTTCTGCCAAGATGGGTAGATGGAGATATAGGCGATGGAGTAAAAATTACACCAGAACTTTTAGATTCTTTAGATAATCCATTTGATTTAAATGATTTAGAACAAATATCTATTAGGTTAGAGTCTGAGCTAAATACTAATGTTGAGAAAGAGGATATTCCTGAAGATAATAGTCAAAATTCAGAGATTAAAATTACTTCAAAATTACTGGATGATTTAGATAACCCTTTTGATGTGACAGGATTAGATATATCTCCTAAAAAATCAAGAATAAAAGCAAAACATTATAATTATGTAGAACAAAAATCAACTGTTAACTTAGGTACTTTCTCTAAAGTAGAATTTCTCAGTGCCACCTTAAGTTTAACAATTTTAATAGGCTGTTTTTATGCAATAACTCAACCCTGTGTCATCGGAAAATGTATGATTGTGCCCACAGCAAGAGAGTTAAATCAGCAATCATTAGAAACAATTAAAAATTTTCAAAACTCTCTAGCTCCAAAGCAAGCAAAAGAAAAGTTAGAAAAAGCTGTTCAAGATTTAAACAAAGTTCCATTTTGGTCAATACATTATCTAGAGTCACAGCATTTAAAATCTACTTACAAAGCAGAAATTCAACATTTGGAAAATCTTCAAAAAGCTTTAACAAAAGGTCAACAAGCAGCTCAAAATAGTAAAAGTTTGCCACTAAAAGTAGAAGATTGGATAGAAATTCAATCACTTTGGCAAAATGCAATTGTTTTACTAGAAAAAGTACCAGGAGATAGTAGTGCTTATCCTTTTGCCAAGAATAAACTACAGCAATATCGTAAATATTTAGTGGCGATTAAAAGTAGACTAACAACAGAAGAAGCAGCCGATCAAAAATTAATTGCTGCTAAAAAATCAGCTCAGTTAGCAAATACAAGAGAAGTAGTAGCTCAGTTTCCTGAAAGCTGGAAAAATGTATATTCAAGTTGGGAAGATGCCCTGGATAAGATATCTTCTATTCCACCACAAACAACTGCCTATTTAGAAGCTAAAAATCTACTACCTCAGTATGAACAAAAACTTCAGTTAGCTGAAGAACGTAGAATTATAGAACAAATTGGTGAAGAGTATTATAATCAAGCTATTAGTTATGCGAAACAGGCTGAGATTTTTGAGACAAAAGATAATTGGCAAGAGGCTGTGAAGTATTGGCAAAATGCTTTAAATTCTGCTGAGGAAGTACCTACTACTTCTAGTTATTTTTCTAAAGCTAAACCTTTAATTAAATCTTATGATACTATTCTCAAAATAGCACAAGCTAACCAGAGATTTTTGGATACTATAGCTAAGGCTCGTCAAGATTTAAATAAAACTTGTAAAGGAACACCGAAAATTTGTGAATATAGTGTTACGAAGGATTTAATTACTGTGCGGTTAACTTCTGAATATGTGAATAAAATCAAGAAAACAGCTAAGGAGTTACAGGGTAATAAAGATAAAAAGAGTTTGACTCAACTAGAAAAACATTTGAAAACTTTACAGATAGCTTTGAAGGCTATTAGTAATAATGCAAAAATTCCTTTGGAGGTTTATAATCCACAAGGTTTAAAAGTTGCTGCTCATATTCCTAATAGTTGAAGTAGGGGAGTGGCTCACACGGATTATGGCACGGATACACGGATATGGAAGGGAGTAGAGGAGTAGGGGAGTAGGGGAGTGTTGGTAATTAACATCATACTTTTAGCCCACATTACGCACGACAAAATGCAGTACGCAATATTCCAACGTTACTATTACGAAACAGAACCTTAAAGCCCACATTCCGCACTTCAAAATGTAGTACAAAAATACCGTAAGAAAGCGATGTAGCTGCCGCTAGGCTCTGCCAACGCAATTAATTAAGTATTAATACTGGCATCACCAGAAAATTTAAAAATATTTTTAGTAAAAATACTGAGGTAAATCAAGAACAATGCATGAGAGTTTTAATGTAAAAATTACTCCGAAAGTTGGAAAAGGTAAAAACAAGAAAAATGGAGCGTGGAAATCAAAAATTTAGACCACTTGGGGCTAGTAGCTGGAATAATTGATGAAATAGGAATAGTTAATAAAATTAATGAATTAATAGAAGAGAAAAAGACGGAGAAAGTCAGGGCATCTTAATGTAGTAAAAGCCATGATTTTAAATGGTATGGGATTAGTATCATCTCCCCTATATATATTCAAGGATTTCTTTGAAGGAAAGGCGGTGGAACATTTACGCTGGAACCCACATTCCGCACGACAAAATGTAGTATACAAAGAGGGTAAAACTTGAGTAAGTATTTAGACTTATAGTATAGGGTGAGAAGCGATGTAGCTGCCGCCACCATCCTCCGCCAACGCAAATCAATAGAATGGTATAAGTTGGGAGAACTCACCAATAGACCAATTCAAAAATTGCCAAAGTTCCTCTATCACGCTTAGCGATCGCACTAATTGCCAAGCGGTTTATTCTACGACTATTCAATCATTGATTATTTTGGCTTTCTACCTCAAGTTTCTCAACTGAGTAGATAGTATCTTTGACAACTTGGAGGAAAAAACTTCAATAATTCTAAACGCTCATAAGTTAGATTAGATATACTCTTAACTCCAGAATTAATCAATAAATGAATCGACTGAAAACATTGAAATATCCAACGTAAAGTCGGTCTATTAGTAGGACGGCCTAGTTGATTTTTGACAGTAGATTTAGTTCGGTTTAAAGTTTGACGCAGTTGACGTTGGCCTAAAGTATAGACCAATAAACACGGATCCCATAATTAACCCCAAAGCTTCAATTCGATGGGGGGATTTAAGGAAGATACTATCAGTTAAAAATAGGGGATCTTTGAGAAACCTAAAACCTCTCTCAACCGATTGTTGTCCCTTGTATTTAGACAACATTTCTTCTTTCGTTAATTCCATTCTATCCAGGACATTTGTTGCCAATATAAATCGACCTGCTCGCTTCTTTTCTAGTTCTATTTTTGACTCTCTTAAGCCCACTTTAACTTGGACTTCATAAGGAAAATCTGTATCAGATTTCGACTCTACTTCTTGAACGTTAATGTCTATTAATTCGTGATATAAAAACTTTTTTAACAGCTTTCTTGTTACTGTTTCTGCATCTGGTTGACAAGCAAACTTTTCGGATTTTAATGTCTGGAGTCGTTTGTTGACTTCAACTCGTTCTTTCTGGATTTTTTTCTCTCTTATTTTCAAATCTGATTCTCGACGTAATTGACTTTCAATTATTAACCATCTCTGTTGAACTCCCCCGTAAGTTTTTGATAGTTCTTGATAGCTATATCCCTTAATCTGACTGGGAGTCAAATCTGACACATCTGTTTCTTGAACTAACTTGTGAGCTGCTTTTATACGAACTGGGACTCGGCTTAACCATTTAATATTTGTTAATAACTGTATATTTTCGTATTGATATAAAGCACTATCTGCCACCATTAAACTCTCAAAATTCAACTGATTTTTAAAATCTTTCATGGCTTGTACAAATTGTTTCTGGCGGCTATTCATTTCCAGACCCAATTCTCATCCACAATGGCACATCTCCGTCTTTTGTACAAATTAAATCCATCATAAATTGTTTTAAATCGGGTCGTTTATCTCTGGAATATCCATAAGTAATTTTTATAGTTTTTGGTTCTATATCTTTTGTGGATTCATCCTCATCTGTATGATAATCTCCATGAACATGAAATGATGTAGAATCTAAATGGACTGTATTTGTTTCGTTTCTCAAAATTTTCACTGCTTCTAGTACCACAGACATAAAAATCTCATTTAATCCTCTGCGATGCAGTTGTTCTAATACCCGACCTAATTTATCATCATTAAAATACTCTGTTTTTACCCCTTTGCCAATTAAGTGTTCTATAGCTTTTCCTTCAAAAAACTTACGATCGGGAATACAATGGGGACGAAACTAATCCTAACCCATTTAAGAGCATTCCTTTAACTACTTGACCCCCTGTTATTTTTTCTGATACCTCAACTCCAGCGTAGTTGATTAATTTTCTCTTCTATACCAATCTCATCAATAATTCCTGCGACTATTCCTAAGTGGTCTATATTAGTCACTTCTATTGACATTTTCTCCTCTTTTTTTGCTCTTCACCTTTTGTCTAGAATTACACTTTGAGGTTTTTTTTTTCTTGAGTCTAAATACTTACTCAAGTTTTACCCTCTTTGTATACTACATTTTGTCGTGCGGAATGTGGGTTTAAAGGTGTCTAAATACCATGAACTTACCGAGTTGAAAATCATCAAA
>NZ_JAAHHG010000569.1 GCF_010692555.1 Okeania sp. SIO3B5
GCAGTCCGAGACATTAAACGGACGTGGAGGCAAGCGTAACCCACCCCCATCCCCTCCCGGGAGGGGAGCAAGAGGGGTGGGTGCAGCAGCCAATGTTAGCGACAGCTATGCGAAGCAAAACGTCAACTCGCCGAGGAGCTACGGCTCGGTAGGAATCCCCGTGCCTGCCTCTTTCAGAGGAGCTTTCCTATGGTCATGCTGCGCAAACGCTAACAGGCCGGGGAGGATGTCAAAAGAATGGCTTCTCTATCTAGGGCTTGCTGATTAAATCTAAAAGCATTGACATATAAAGACTTTAGCCTTTTGAGGTCTGAAATACCTTGGTTTTCAGCTCTTGACACTCAAAAAGGAGGGTATTTTAGGCGCATAGTTGGGCATAAAAATCAAGGGACAAAACGCCCGCTCCTACCTCTTCTAAATTCCTATTTCTCCTGTCTCCTGTCTCCTGTCTCCTGTCTCCTACCCCAGCAAAAAGACTTTATTCAGCAGACCCTATCTATGATGACTTCTGACTTCTAACTTCTAACTTCTGACTTCTGACTTCTGACTTGCGCGTAGCGCTATATTTGTCCTATTCCTTCTTTCTTCTGCCATAGGACTTCATCTCAAAAAGCATTTCAGGGTCTCAAAAAAAAATAGCCCCCTCTCCTTGAGGAAGCTGAAACTAATTACAACACACAAACCAATAAAATAATCATTAACAAATAAGTTAATACTTAATTTATTTATCTATACATTAGCAGCTATTTCCTTATTTTTATATAAAAATACTGAAAAGTTTTATGAAGATTTTTTAAAGACGCAGCAGATCTATCACTTTTGTCTTGAAAGTAATGCCAAATGCAATAAAGTGATGTGACAATAGTCAAGATTTCAAAGAATGTTTTCACATAGATAGGCTACAGTGGTCAAAGCATTCTCCTACTAGATATCTCCAGAAAAGAGGGAGTAGGGAGTAGGGAGTAGGGAACCCACCCCTAATATCATGTCCGGATAAGAGCGTGATAAAAAACTTTCTCCTTCAACTCCAGTTATTCTTCTTCCTTCTTCTTTCTTCCCCTCCTGGGAGGGGCTAGGGGTGGGTTGGGAGGGGGAGGGGCGAGGGGTGGGTTGACTCCTGACTTCCCCTCCCCTCCACCGGAGGGGCTAGGGGTGGGTTGGGAGGGGGAGGGGCGAGGGGTGGGTTGACTCCTGACTCCTAAGTCGTTATTTATTTATAACTGTTCAACCGGACATGATATAACCCAGGAGGGCAGAGCTAATTCATTGTCGCGCCTAGAATATTTACAACTGTATATTTTTGGTTAACTCACTCTAGCAAGATGTACAAAATTTCAAAATTTCAAAGGATACAATTTTTCAATCCTGTTTACTGACGGATTCCGCAGGAAAAACCCTTTGAAAGTCTGCTGTTCCCTATTCCCTATTCCCTATTCCCTATTCCCTATTCCCTAGCGCGTAGCGCTGTAATTGTTATATATTTAAAATTGCAATCTGCAACAGATGAACCTATGTTTCAACAAACAGTCTGGATAGCAAGGCACGGAAACCGCATCGACTTCGTAAACCCCGAATGGTTTAACACTGCTGAAAGACCATACGATCCTCATCTGTCGGATGATGGTGTCATTCAAGCCAAACAACTGGCAAACCGTTTAGTTGGGGAAAATATCACTCAAATTTTTTCCTCTCCTTTTCTGCGAACCGTACAAACTGCCAATGAAGTAGCAGAAGTTCTTGATTTACCGATTAAATTAGATTGGGGCCTGTGTGAATGGTTAAATCCTGAATGGATGCCTGCTATGCCAGAGTGCGACTCGTTGGCTACTAAACTAGGAAACTAGATATAAATGGCCTTCCGTGACTAATCCTAAAGGATGTTAAATATTCAGTCACTGGAAAACTCTTATTACCTTGATGGTGAAATTCCATCCGCCTTGTTGTTGGGTTGACAGTATAGGCCACACTGGTGAGACTGAACATCAAATTGGTGAAGCTGGTCTAAAAGCGGGACAATACCAGTTACCGAGGAACGATACCGCGAGCAAAGGCTGACAAGTGGACGAATAGGAAGGTAATTAAACTCTCGTTAAGCAGAACCGCCCCAAAGGTAGCTATGGGGTGTAGGACGAAAGTCAGGGGGTCAATGGATAATCTTATTTTGGCGAGATTATCAACAATCATACTGAACCCTCCGGGAGATTTTACCCCACTAAATCAGCCGTAAAAAGGAATAAGGGAACGAGGAAACCTCTCTTTGACACCTAAGAATATAGGTCGAGAACTTAGGAAGCCATTCAAGGTAAATCTGCACAACGGTTGCAGGTCTTAGGGAGAGTAGGATTGGGTAAAAAGCTCTTTATGCTGACGTACCCACTTTTGAATGTAATGTAAGGCAATGAATAGTAATGAATAAAGCTCAGACACTAAAAAGAAGATTAGGAAACCCTAAGCCATTTTCAAGCGTAGCATGGGGCAGAGATGAAATACCTTCACAAATTTCAATCAATCCTAACCTCAAATGGAAGGATATAGATTGGAAGAAGGTAGAGAAATCTGTGTTCCGATTACAAAAATTGATTTACAAAGCATCCAGCCGTGGCGAATTCCGCAAGATGCGCAGATACCAAAAACTTCTTTTGAAAAGCTATTATGCTAGGTTGCTAGCTGTTAGGCGCGTGACACAGGATAACCAGGGAAAGAAAACAGCCGGGATAGATGGTATTAAAAATCTATCTCCAATGCAGCGACTAAACTTGGTGAACCTACTCGCATCACCACACCTAAAGGCAAGCCCGACCCGCAGAGTCTATATACCAAAACCAGGGAGGGATGAAAAGAGACCTCTTGGAATTCCAACAATGTACGACCGTGCGTTACAAGCCTTGGTTAAGTTGGGTATGGAACCAGAGTGGGAGGCACGTTTTGAACCTAATAGCTATGGTCTTTTCCGGAGGTCAACACATGATGCCATTGAGGCCATCTACAAAAGCATCAAGCAAAAACCAAAATATGTACTAGATGCCGATATATCAAAGTGTTTTGACCGAATTAACCATGATGCACTTCTAGGAAAGATAGGTCAATCTCCCTACAGACGGTTAATCAAGCAATGGTTAAAGTCTGGAGTTATGGACAATAATCAATTCCTAGAATCTGTGGAAGGTACACCACAGGGAGGGGTAATAAGTCCCCAAAAGCGCAAACATCGCCCTACACGGTATGGAAGAAAGGCTAATGGAATTTGTCACAACCCTAGATATCCGAAACGATAATGGGGAAAAGTACAAAAAAAGACAAAAGAAAGAGTCCTTAACTTTAATACGCTATGCTGATGATTTTGTTATCCTGCACAAAGACATCAAAGTAGTCCTGCAAGCAAAAGCCGTAATACAGGAATGGTTAAACCAGGTAGGATTAGAACTAAAACCAGAAAAAACCAAAATTGCCCACACCTTGGAAGAATATGAAGGAAATAAACCCGGATTTGACTTCTTAGGATTCACAATCAGGCAATGGAAGGCCAAGTCAACCAAACAAGGATTTAAAACGCTGATTAAACCGTCCTCTAAGAGTATAAAAACTCATTACCGGAAGCTTGCGGATATATGTGATCAGAACAAAACCGCTCCTACTAAAGCTCTAATAGATAAATTAAATCCGGTAATTAGGGGGTGGGCTAACTACTTCTCAACCGTAGTCAGTAAAGAGATATTCAATAAAATTGATAATCTTCTATGGATAAGACTATGGAGATGGGTAAGTAGAAGGCATCCAAATAAGTCAGCTAAATGGGTTAAAGATAAGTATTTCCCTGGCTGCAAAGGAACCATAAATTGGTTACTTAATGACGGCGAATATATACTAAACCGACACTCAGATGTTCCTATTATACGGCACGTCAAAGTAAAAGGTAATAAATCCCCTTATGACGGCGACTGGACTTATTGGAGTAATAGAATCAGCAAATACCCAGGCATAAGGAAAGAAGTCACAACGCTACTTAAACGGCAAAAGAATAAATGCGCATTTTGTGGACTAACCTTTAGACCAACTGACCTACTGGAAGTTGACCATATAAAACCAAGGTCTGAAGGTGGTGACAACACATACAAAAATAAACAACTGTTGCACCGACATTGCCACGATACTAAAACTGCCTTAGATAGAAACACATACATACAACCGAAGTTACAGGACTTACCTGAAAGTTATTTATGGGTTGATGATATGTTGATATTAAGGTAGGGGTGTACCCATGACAAGGGACGTTTAAGAGAGGAGCCGTGATGAGGTGAAAGTCTCACGTCCGGTTCTGAAGACGAGTCGGTTTGGTAACAAACTGGCTTAGTTTAACAACTCTACCCCTAGAAATAATGGCCAAAACTTACAACAGAATCGATCTTTCTTACAATGCAGGCACTCCCCAATATCCTGAAACTTGGGAAGCTTGTATGAAGCGCACTGGAGAAACTACCCAAAGTCTAGTGGCACAGTTTCCCACAGAAAATATTTTATTACTGGGACACGGAGCTTCAGTTATTGGCACTGCTGCAGGGTTAGTAGGTGAAATTGCTACGGTGGAAGTTAAAGCCTCTCTTTGTTGTTTAGTTAAAATTGTTCGTGAAAAACAACAATGGGTTATGGAATTAAGTGGCGATACTTCTCATTTAGAGAATATAGAAACTAATATCAGGTTTGTTTAACAAGGAAGGCAGAGGGTAGAAGGCAGAAGGCAGAAGGGAAAGAAAAGTTTTAAGGGTAATGGTTTTTTGGTCGCGGTAAGCGGAATGGAGTTCTATCGCTGATTATCCGGACATGATATTATAACCCCAAACAATTTTAAGTAGAGCTTTACCGATCTAATCTCAAAGAACTGGTAAACCAAGGTTTTGGCCTTTTATTCATTCTACTTTCTCTGTCTTCCCACACGAACCAACTCCCCACCGTCCCCACACTTTGCTTTATTCAGCAAACCCTAAGTACCCTTGTTGACGGCGGGGTATTAAACCCGCCACTGAAAAGATAGAAAGCGTTAAAATACAATTTAGATAAAAGTTTGATAACTATTCAACCAGGACTTTTTTGCCTGTGAATAGTTATCAATATTACTGATGAAAATGTATTTTTTTTACGCTATTTGATGTTATGGCAGGACACAGTAAATGGGCGAATATTAAACGCCAAAAAGCTAGAGTTGATGCCGTTAAAGGCAAGGTTTTCGCTAAAATTTCTCGTCAGATCATTGTTGCTGCCCGTAGTGGGGCCGATCCGGCGGGTAATTTTCAGTTGCGTACAGCCATAGATAAGGCAAAGGTGGCAGGTATTCCTAATGATAATATTGAGCGGGCGATCGCTAAAGGTTCTGGTCAGTTCAATGATGGTAATGAACTGGAGGAGATTCGTTATGAAGGTTATGGGCCAGGTGGTGTAGCGATTCTGATTGAGGGACTTACAGATAATCGTAACCGTACAGCAGCAGACCTCAGAAGTGCATTTACTAAAAATGGGGGTAATCTTGGTGAGACTGGTTGCGTAAGTTGGATGTTTAACCACAAGGGTGTGGTGACTATTACAGGATCTGTTGATGAGGATGAATTATTGGAAGCATCTGTTGAAGGAGAAGCGGAATATTATGAAACGATTTCTGAAGACGATTTTCAAGGTGCAGAGGTATTTACTGAAACTACTAATTTGGAAAATCTGAGTCAGATGCTACGGGGTAAAGGCTTTGATGTGAGTGAAGTTGAGTTTCGGTGGATTGCTAGTAATACTGTTGAGGTGACAGATCCAGACCAGGCGCGATCGCTCCTGAAGTTAATGGATGCTCTTGACGATCTTGATGATGTGCAGAATGTGACAGCTAATTTTGATATTGCAAATGAACTTATTTCTGCTGCTTTAGTTTAGATGTAAGCATTCAGCTATCAGCAGTCAGCTATCAGCAATAGACATCTCCAGAAAAGAGGGAACACTTAACTGGGAACAGGGAAGAATAATTGATAATTTATGGGTAAGAATTGATTTTATTTTTGATTTTTGGAGATGTCTAATTAGGGCTTGCTGATTAAAAATAAAAGCATTGATATATAAAGGTTTTAGCTGTTTTAGGTTGAAGAAAGTGCGCCTGTTTTCGCTCAAGAAAGCTCAAAAAACTAGCATTTTGTGCAAGAGTTGGGCAGAAAAATTAAGGGACAAAACGCCCGCTCCTACCTCCTCTACATTCCCCGTTCCTCCTGTCCCCC
>NZ_JAAHHG010000057.1:0-12314 GCF_010692555.1 Okeania sp. SIO3B5
TTAGTGAGGAGAGCCGTAACCGAAAATTGGCGTTGCTGAATACTGGGATGATTGAGGCCGACACGGGGACACGGGGACACGGGGACACGGTGAGGGAGAGACACGGAGAGGGAGAGACACGGGGATTATAGTTTATCCTCTGTGATCAAATCATCCCGCAATTATGCAATGCCCGAAAATTAAGTGAGGATGAAGAGGCCAAGTAGCGGCGTTGCTGAATACTGAGATGATTTCGGCTGACAGGGGGACAGGGGGACAGGGGGACACGGGGACACGGGGATTATGGTTTCTGCTCTGTGACAAAATCATCCCGCAATTATGCAATGCCCAAGTAGCTAGTCTTTTTTTATTAATAGTAGCACTTGGGAAGTAAAGTTGACATACATTGACATACTCTTGGGCATTCAGGTATGAAGATTCTCCTGAAATCAGAATTCTTGGTTCACAGAAAAGTTATATCCTTTGAGATTTCTAATAATCAGGACTTACGCGCGGACACTAAATCGAGTGAGGGCGTTTTGCTCCGCAACATATAAAGCGGAGCTTGGCGCTAGCCAATGGCATTCGCCCCTACATATGACGTTTTCAAGGTGAGTTTGCGTAAGTCCTGATAATATTATCCTTTTCTCAAACCATTATAGGGACATTCCATGGAACATTCCTACATTAAATAGCTAATTCGGCTAATAATCATACTGAAGATATTTAGACTAACTTGGCTACAGAATTTATCGGATAATTAACTAAATTTTATCTGTAGTTAAGTTAACTCATTAGGAATTATAGTCAAAAGCAGGTAGCAAAGAGTGAAAACAGACAGCATTTTCTATGAACTATCTCTCACATTTCCAGAGAGTTTTTTTGAATTAATTGGTATTGATAAACAGGAAGCTAATAATTATAAATTTACTTCCCGTGAAGTCAAACAATTAGCATTTCGTCTGGATGGATTATTTATGCCTAATGATAGTAATCCAGCTAAACCATTCTATTTAGTAGAAGTACAATTTCAACCCAGAGATGAGTTATATTATCGTATTTTTGCAGAACTTTTTCTGTATTTAAGACAATATCGACCCACTCATCCTTGGAGAGTAGTGATTATTTACCCAACTCGTAGTATTGAGAGGGAAGAAGCTCATCAATTTGGAGATATTTTGGCTTTAGAAAGAGTCGAACGAATCTATTTAGATGAATTAGAATCAGATTCATTAGGAGTAGGAATTGTTAAACTGGTAGTAGAACCAGAAGAAACAGCAGTTGATATGGCTAAGTCGTTAGTTGAAAAGTCTAAAGTTCAATTAACAGATGCAGTCAGACAACAGAATATTATCGAATTATTAGAGACGATAATAGTCTATAAATTACCAGAAAAAAGTCGGGAGGAAATTACAGCAATGTTTAGTTTAGGTGATTTGAAACAAACCAGATTTTATCGAGATGCTTTTGCCGATGGTGAAGGAATTGGAGAACAACGAGGGGAACAGAAGGCCAAGGAAGAAGCAGTTACTCGAATGCTCAAATTAGGATTGAGTTTAGAGGTAATTGCTGAGTCTTTAGATTTGTCTTTGTCTGTTGTTCAACAAATAGCTAATTCGGCTAATAATAATTAGAGAACTGAAGATATTTAAACTAACTTGGCTACAAAATATTTTTGAGAAATGATTCAATTTTATTGGTAGTCAAGTTAACTGATAAACCCAGTTTAACTGAAGATATTTAAACTAACTTGGCTACAAAATATTTTGATAAATGATTAATGTTATTTGTAGTCAAGTTACTAAAAGGAAATATCCTACCACTTTTTTTCCCCTTGTAGAGCGCGCGGCGCAGCCAAGGGGAGGTGGAATTAGCTGAATTATTTAATTAATAGTTATTAATTTTTTGGCGTTGCTGATTCTGGGTATGATTTTGCCCCCCTAGCCCCCCAATTTTGGGGGGAATAAAACTCTAAAAGTCCCCCAATTTTGGGGGATTTAGGGGGCTTTACCAGAACCAAACAATCGCGCATTCATACTTCAATTCAGCAACGCCAATTTTTAATTTTTCGGTAAATTTTTCATTAATCTCGTAATTATTAAAAATTGTTAATTGATTTTACAAGTAATCGTTGCCAGCATTATTGTGAGATTTGTTAAAATATAATCCTGGCGATCGCTAAATTTTTAGTATTAATTTTAAGTAAGTAAAACTAAGTTAAGTAGAAAATTAAAGAAATGAATTATTCAAGCTTACAACCTAATGTTTATAGTTTTCAGAAAGACGTAATTAATCTTCTTTATGAGATTAGTGACCTATTTAAGGATTATAATTCTGTTGCTATTTCAGAAACATTATCAGAAGAAAATAAGGAGTCAATATCAAATTTTCTAACACAATCAATATCGGACATTGAGAAAGCTAGGAAAAATGTTGATAATTTAGAACTTCGGATGGCGATTGTTGCTCCGATGAAAGCGGGAAAATCTACTATTGTTAATGCAATTGTTGGTGAAGAAATACTTCCGAGTCGTAATGCAGCTATGACAACAATACCAACAGAAATTATTTTAGACTCCAAATTAGATAAGCCTGAACTTATCATCTTAGATAATGAGAATCAGGAAAATGAAATTAAGACAATTTTTGGAAAAGCAGTTTCAGCAATTCAAAATAAGATCAAAGAAGTAGGTGGTGTAGAAAAAGCTAAGGAAAAAATACCTCAGTACCCTCATTTGCATAAGCAACTAGAGCAAATTACAAAAATACATATAAATAAATACAACCTTTTTGATCAGAAGAGAACGACTGAGCAAAAACATATTAAAACCAAATTATTCTATCTAAATGATATAATTCGCCTTTGTACTTTGTTATCTGTGCAATTCAATCCCCTACAAAGCCTTTCTACCATTCCTCGTATAAAGACACCCTTTTTCCAACAGCAACATTTGAAACAGAAGAAATATTTAGGTAATCTTGTTATTATTGATACTCCAGGTCCCAATGAAGCAGGTGATAACTCTGGTCTCTTAGGTGTTGTAAGGAATGAATTAAAAAGAAGTTCAGTTGTATTAGTTGTATTAGACTTCACGCAACTAAAAACAATAGCAGCAGAAAATGTCAAGAAGGAAGTTGAACGTATTATTGAGATTCGAGGTAATAAAGACAGCTTGTATATTTTAGTGAATAAAGTCGATCAACGTAGAAAAGACGATATGTCCCCAGAAGACATACAAAATTTTGTTGTCTCAGATTTTGGAATTGATTCATCTAGAGCTAAAGACACTATATTTGAGATATCAGCAAGGCGTGCATTTTCTGCTGCATATTTTTTCAAGACCATCAATGACAATAGTTTTTCTTTAGAAGAGCTAAAAAAGCAAAATGTTGTTAGATTATTAGCCGAAGAAAGTTTTGGTATTGACTGGGAGGAAGAATTAGAAAGTGCCGATCAGGAATTTTTAGAGAAGAAAGCCAATAGAATCTGGGAAAAATCAAAATTTGGTACTTTTATTGATAATGCTATTAATGATTTGATGACAAGGGCTGCACCTTTAGCTATTGAAAAAGAATTGAATCATATTTATCGTCTATTAGGTGAGATAAAAAGTAACTCAAATCTTCGCAAAAGCGCTATTTCAAAAGATACTCAAAAGCTGCAAGCTGAGATTCAGCGATTAAAAGAAGATATAGAGAATATAGAAAAAGTAAAAACGGAATTAACAATGGTTAAAGATGTAAAAGATGAGATTAATAAATATCGGGATGATATACTTCCAATGATCCATCAAGATATTAAATCAACTGTTGAAAAAAAGTTTATTCAAAAAGATTATGATCGTGGTAATTTTCTTCAACAACTGGATAGTAAAGCAAGAAAAATATTTTCTACTAATATATTTGATGATGAATTACTAATGCCAGACTATATTTCAAATATCTTAAATACCTTATCTTACGAACCCAAAAGAGCTGTAGGATTTTCTACAAAAGACGGGGCTGACAAGTTTGCACAAGAATCAGTTTCTTATTGTAGGACTTTAATAGAAAATGAACTTACAAAATTTAGAGAATTATTTGAGGAAAAAGTTCAGTCATCCTATACCGAATTAAAAAGTAATTTAGAGACAAAAACAAGCCCTATAGTCAAAAGGGCTACAAAGCGATTAGGACAGGATTTTGATGTAAAATTAGAGCCTTTTTCATCTCCAGAATTTCGCACAGAAGCTTCTGGAAAAATCGAAATTCAAAGTAATCCTAAAGTCCAAACAATAGAACACACAACAATCAAAAAACGCAGGCGTTGGTTTACCTTGTGGTTAGTTCCAATGGAGAGAGAGGTGACAATAAAACAATCTAAAAACTATTATGAGGTTGTACTTCAAGATTTGGTTAAACAAGTCAATCAATCACTTAATCAAAATATTAACAATATACAGGAAAATACGCACAAGTATCTTGATGAAGATATACAAAAGGAGATTGATAGTTATTTTGATTCCCTAAACGAATATCTTTCAGGATATAAAAAAAGTCTTGAAAATGCACAGTCCGATCAAAGTTTATCTATCCGAAAACAAGCAGAACTCAAACAAAAGTTGGATTATATAGTCGAAAATTCAACTAAGCAAATACGCAAATGTGAGAATTACCTTGATAGAGTTGACGAAATATTACCCAAATCTTTTTAATATAAAATCCGGTTGAATAGTCGTCATTACGACGAGAGGAAGCAATCTCCGCGCACCCCTGAGATTCCTTCCTTCCACTCCGTTCCAGTCGCAATGACTTAGATATAGTAATTATCCGAATTTTATCTTAATACTTCTGAAATTTAAGAAGATAATTGGGTAGTTATGGATAGATTTAATCTAAAATTCTAGAAATTTAGGAGTCATCAAATGGAATCTTTCGAGAGATTACAACGTAGAGTTCCCTTGGTTAGCGATAAAACCTTAGTTGATCTGGTTAATGGTATTCAAATTAGTCATGGATTAGTTAGTTATCGTAAAAGTCAAGGCTTTTTTGGTAAACTGCTCGATAACCTAACAGGGAGTGATTTTAAGCGTCAGATGCTACTAGAAGGAAATTTAGTTGCAGCTCAAGAAGCTTTACATGAATGGGTACTTGAATTAACAGATTCAGTTAAGGTTAGTAAACTTGCTTTATATACAACTCAAACTTCACTTCTAGAAGCTCGAAATGCAATAAGAAATCATCGACAAGAATTACTGGAACATCAACAACAATTAATTGCTTTTAGTGAGAAATTTAATCAACTGGTAACAGAGATTGATGGGCGAGTCAATCAATTAGAAAGTCGTATGAAAAAACTAGAAATAAAAAGTGCAGCAAAAGATGATTTTGATCGGATTTTCAGTTCATGGTCTGCAAAACAAACTTATACTAAGCTACCTTGGGTATTCCAAGTAGTTTTTTTGGTAAGAGAAGTATTTAGTAGTTCTGTAGCTATATATGAAATTGAGTCTGATGATAGGGATAAGGAATATTTCCGAAACTTATTAGGAAATAAAATTATTGCAGAAAGCAAAGATTTACCCGATCACTTCTTTGATCTTCATCAACTATACGATCAAGCATGGCAACAATTAGAGTCAACAGATTTAGAGTTGGCAATGGGTTTGCTAGAAACTCGTTCTTTACCAAGAGAAAGACTTGTTGAAATGCCATATCATTTCACATTAGGAACTACTTTAGAATTAGCAAGTTTACCAGAAGAAGTTCGTCCTGAGAAACCAGCAGAATGTGCAATTGAGATTTGTCGTTCTCAAATTACTAAGTTAGATTATACCACTGACGTTCGAGATTTTGTCCATCAAAATGTTCAAGAGATTGCCAATGATAGTATTACCATTTTATCTAGGAGTCCGAAACTATGAATCAATCATTATCTCCTGATTTTTCTAACAAATCTTTAAAAATCAGCTTTTTTGATGAGGATTCAGAACATAAGATTGGTCTAGTACTTGCTGGTGGTGGTGCCAAGGGAGCTTATGAAGCAGGAGCTTTGCGTTACTTAGCTGAAATTAATTTTGCTCCTCACGCGATCGCAGGTACTAGCATTGGAGCTTTGAATGGAGCAGTTATTGCATCATACCCAGATTTCTCAGTAGCAGTGGAGCAACTGAATATTTTATGGGATAAACTAGGTTCAGAAAAAGTCTTGCACTTAAATCCTAAAGGAATGAAACAAGTTGCCTATAATGTGGCAGAAACTTTTGTACCTACATTTCAATCTTGGTTTTTCGATTTTATCAGTGAAATAGTTATAGATCGTGACAAAGTATCTTTATTTAATCCCAATACAGTTGAGAAGTTACTCAAGGAAGCAGTTAAACCTTCTGCGATACGAAGTGGTAAAGAACTTTGGGTTGCCGTTTTTCCAGCCTTAAAAATTCCTGGCATAAATTACAATCATTTGCTAGGAATGCTTACAGTTTTAGCAGGATCGTCAGCAAAATGGTTAAGGGTTCAAGACTGCGGAGACGATGAGTTACTTTGCAATTTATTACTAGCAAGTGCTGCCATTCCTTTTGCATTCCCTCCACGAGAAATAAACGGGAAATATTACGTTGATGGAGCTTTAGGGGATAATGTACCTTTAGGTGCCTTATCAAAAGAGGGTTGTACTCATGCAATTGTTATTCATCTTGGAAATGCTGTTACCTGGAATCGTCATGATTTCCCAGAACAAGCAATTATAGAAATTCGCCCTACTCAATCTTTGAATAAAAATCAAGCTCTAATTGCTGGAGATATTACCAGTATGTTAGATTTTAGTTCAGAACGAATTAGCCAACTCAAACAACTAGGATATCAAGATGCTAAATATTGTTTGGAACCAATCCTGAGAAGTTTTACCAGTCTTAGTGAGCTACGCTTACAAAATGATATTCTTAAAAATAAAACACAGGAACTTCAAGGAGATGATCCTGTATGGTAAATAACTGCCACAGACTTTAGGATTCAGCTTTAGAAACTTCGGTGGGTAAACCAGTCTAGTAGTTGGGAGCGATCGCTTTTAACCAGGAGCTACGCAAATTATCAAATAATACCTTATTTAACGTGGATAAATTACTTCAGAAAGTCGTCTAGTAGCAGGTATGAAGCCCAACAAAGATAGATAAATTGTTGGGTTGCGCTGTCGCTTAACCCAACCTACTGTTATTATAACTCTTGACTGAGATTGCTTCGTTCCACTCTGTTCCACTGGCAACGACAGAATAATATCTTCAGGAAAAAATTTCCGCCAACTTAACAATAAAGTAGACAATTATAATTGCTAACCACGGTATTTGTGGAGCATTCCTGCTAGGTTTCCTGCCTTCCTAGATATAGAGTGTAACTGAGCGAAAAATTATTTCCAGTATATTTCAAATAATAAGGAATTAGTATTAGTATTAAACGCCAAAAATGAGGGAAATTCTGTTTCTTGGTACTCAAATTTTACATCATCTAATGCGTTAGTATAAGCCTTAGCCAATATTTCTTCTAAATAAGGTTTGAGACTAGGAGAATCTGTCAACAATTCTTGAATTTTTCGCCTTTGTTCTCTAATTGTAAGTTCCCATCCCTGAAAATTTTCAGGACTATTAACATACATTCGTTTCAGAATATGAGTAAGCAATACTGTTAATCGACTATTCAATTCTCGACGTTCACTTCTGCCCAAAGTTTCAATCTCCTCAATCAGGTTTTCCCAGTCTAAATTTTCTATATCTTTATCTTTTAGTTTAGCAGCAGTATCCTCACACCACGCCAGAAAGTCGCGTTCGTATAAAGTATCTATTTTTGGCAATTTATGACTCATATTTTACCTCTTTATTGATTATGTTTTAGACTCAAATTATGCTAAGTTTTTACTGAACAACCAATCTACTTAAACCTTTTAATATTTGCAAAACATTCCACAAATCATTATGACGGCGACGCATGGAAAACAAATCTGACTCACTATAAATAAGTTTTTCTTGTTTAATTAACTTCAAAAAAATAAAATCCGTACCATTAGTCACAAAGCCATAGTTAGGCTTTTCTAAATTAGAGCTTTCCAACATATAAGCTAGTGCTTGTGGAATCCCAACTTCCAGATAATAAGCTGTTTTTTTTGCCTCAATTACTAACACCCAAAATTCAGGAGTAAAAACTAAAATATCTAGCCTATCAGTAATAATTGTTGCTTCATCTTCCGAGGTAATTTTTACCTCCTTTTCACCAGTAATAAAAAAAGGATAGCGATAAAAACCCGCCCACTTCAACAATGGAGATAAAACAACTAATTTGACAACAGGTTCTAACAATGGATATTGAGATAAATGCAAATATTCCTCTTTGACTTCATCCATAGCAGCCATTTCTAAATCTGTCAGTTCCGGCAAATTTTCTTGCCATTCCTGAAAAAATTCTCCATCGTCAGTCCGTTCTAAACCAAACTTTAACTTTAAATCCAAAAGGTTAATTTTTTGAGCTTGAACAGTATCAACCATTAATTTTTAGTCCTCACAAGTTTTGCTGATAACTGAATTTCAAGAATTTAGAATTTAGAATTTAGAATTATATCATGTCCGGATAATAGCGTGATAAAAAACTTTCTCCTTCAACTCCACTTATTCTTCTTCCTTCTTCTTTCTTCCCCTCCTGGGAGGGGGAGGGGCGAGGGGTGGGTTGACTCCTGACTCCTGACTCCTGACTCCTAAGCCGTTATTTATTTATAACTGTTCAACCGGACATGATATTACCTCTCCTTGAAAGGAAGAGGATTGGGTTAAAAGGAATTTTTTTCTTTTTTCTCCATGAATGGAGAGGCTTTATACCTTAATTTTTCGGTAACTTTGTTCTGGAATTGTAATATCTATAGAACAGAAAAGCGCTCCAAAGTCAGAACACCAGCTTTTTTATCCACTACCAAGCGCCTATCTTCCAGCCAAGGCAAACCGATTAAAATCTCTGGTATTCCATCACCAACAACAACAGGAACCTTCATTTCTTTACCTTCAAAACAAACTGCACCTTGGTACAAATTAAAAGTTGCCACTCCCAATGCTGTCTGTCTTTCTTCTTGTTCTTGAAAATACCATCCCAAACTTTCTACATCTTGAGTATCTACTGCCAACCAGCCATTTCAGTTATCAGTTATCAGTTTCTGCTTTGCGTCTGGCTCTTTCTTCTGGGGAAAGACGAGGGCGATCGCTAAATAGTGGCGTACCTCTGGGTACTTTTCTCCGTGTTGTTTCCGTCATATTTAATGCTCCTTATATTAATCCGTTTATCCGTGCCAAAATCTGTGTCTAGCTTTTCTTTTCCTCAACTAAATATTAATCCGTTTATCCGTGCCAAAATCTGTGTCTAGCTTTTCTTATTGTATTCCTTCCAAGGCATCTATCTTCGCTTTGATGTCTTCATCTTGGAGATTGTCGTAGTGTCTCTTAAGTAAGGCAATATCTTCTGGTTGCCAATTCACCTTTTTAAGCACTTTATTAATCTGTGCTTTCAATTCAGAACGCAAGTTCCTTACTTTTTCTAATTCTATAGATTCGCTTTCTTCCCAAGCATCAGCAAAAATCTCTAAAACTTTTTTGCCCTCTTCCCTACTAACAGATCGTTCCTCGCCAAAATTATCTATTTGATCGGGATATCGTTTTGGTGAACCCAACCATTGAATTAAGGTAATCGTATCAGATTCTCCTCCACTGGTAAAGTAAGCCAGAAAACGAAGTTCTGCTTTTTGATCTCTGTTTCTATGAGTTGCATTCAAAATTTGTAAAATCTGCTGAGTATTAAATTTGCCCATCTGACCTAGTGCTTTTGCTGTTGCTTCACGAACATCCGAATCTTCATCCCTCAACAAATCCAACAATTGGGGAATCAATTGTTTAGCCTCCGACCCCAAATTACCCACTGCCGTTGCTGCTGCTCTACGGACATCCGAATCTTCATCGCTCAACAACTGTTGCAACTGAGGAATCAATTGTTTAGCTTCCGACTCCAGATTACCCACTGCCATTGCTGCTGCTATACGGACATCGGAATCTTCATCCCTGAACAACTGCTCCAACTGAGGAATCAATTGTTTAGCCTCCCATCCCAGATTACCAACTGCCCTTGCTGTGGCAGCACGGACACGCTCATCTTTATCTTTGAACAACTGCTGCAATTGGGGAATAAACTCTTTAGCAGTCTCGGACTCCATCTCACCCACTGCCCATGCTGCTGCTCTACGGACATCGGAATCTTCATCGCTGAACAACTGCTCCAACTGAGGAATCAATTGTTTAGCCTCCCATCCCATCTCACTCACTACTCTTACTGCTGCAGCACGGACACGCCAATTTTTATCCTTCAACAACTGCTGCAATTGGGGAATAAATTCTTTTGCCTCCCATCCCATCTCACCCACTGCTGTTACTGCTGCGTAACGGATATTTGAATTTTTCTCCCTCAACAACTGCTGCAACTGGGGAATAAATTCTTTTGCCTCCCATCCCATCTCACCCACTGCTGTTACTGCTGCGTAACGGATATTCGAATTTTCATTGCTCAACAACTGCTCCAACTGGGGAATCAATTCTTTAGCCTCTAACACCAAGTTACCCACTGCTACTGCTGCTGCACGACGGACCTCCGAATTTTCATCGCTCAACAACTGCTGCAACTGGGGAATAAATTGTTTAGCCTCTGACCCCATCTCACCCACTGCTATTACTGTAGCTGCACGGATACGCCAATATTTATTCGTCAACAACTGCTGCAACTTAGGAATCAATTCTTGAGCTTCCGACTCCAGATTACCCACTGCTCTTGCTGCTGCCATAACTACAGGCCAATTTTCATCCCTGAACAACTGTAGCAACTGGGGAATAAATTGTTTAGCCTCCGACCCCAGATTACCCACTGCTGTTACTGCTGCACGACGGACCTCAGAATCTCCATTCTTCAACAATTTTCCAATTTGTTCTACTCGCTCTGAGGGTATATCAACAGGAGACTTAAGGTCATACTCAGACATTTTCTTCATGGCCTCACCCCAAACATCAGGGTCAGAATCATCCAACGATGCCAATGTTCCCTGGAGTTGCCAGTCTTCGGGTGGTGACTTCTCAGAAGCTTGAACATGACCCAAATTTACTGCCAATAACGTCACCAATAACAGCAGCAAAAAACGCCATTTACGAAGAAAGGAGTTGGAGAGTTTCATCATCTTAAAATTGAAATATAGAAAGCAGCAAATTACTCAATTAAGTTTACACAATTAAATTGAGCCGGAACAGAAAATTAAGAAAGAATTTAGGCGTTGGTAATTAGATGGGGAGTAGGGGAGTAGGGGAGATGGAGAGCTTGAGAAATATTTGGTAATGGTTGAAGATGGAACATTTTTTTATACCGAATTAAAGGGATTTGATATTATTGAGGTAATTTCAAAGATGAATCAAGCAGGAAGTACACAAGTAAATCGACTAATCCGGAAACCGTACGAAAAAAACTGTAGAAAATATAGTTCTGTTGAGTTTAGATGCAGTCACAGTCAAGGGATAGAACATCCGTTCCGCTTCACGAACGCTCAGTTGAGGAAGATTAATTAGGACTTACGCAGATACGCTATATATAGTGTTCAAAACTATT
Organism: Okeania sp. SIO3B5; assembly: GCF_010692555.1. Classification (GTDB taxonomy): domain Bacteria; phylum Cyanobacteriota; class Cyanobacteriia; order Cyanobacteriales; family Microcoleaceae; genus Okeania. The sequence goes on from NZ_JAAHHG010000057.1 coordinate 11,623, forward strand.
GTCCAATAGTTAATGGACCATATAAATAGTGCCTTTGCGTAAGTCCTGTTAATGTTTGATTTATCTATTGTCCAATAGTTATTTTTATTTATATACAGTCACAGTCAAGGGATAGAACATCCGTTCCGCTTCACGAATGCTCAGTTGAGGAAGATTAATGTTTGATTTATCTATTGTCCAATAGTTATTTTTATTTATATACAGTCACAGTCAAGGGATAGAACATCCGTTCCGCTTCACGAACGCTCAGTTGAGGGAGATTAATGTTTGATTTATCTATTAGACATCTCCAAAAATCAAAAATAAAATCAATTATCGTACATAAATTATCAGTTCTTTCCCCCCTATTCCCTATTCCCTATTCCCTATTCCCTATTCCCTCTTTTCTGGAGATGTCTATTGTCCAATAGTTATCTTGAGAATAGAAACAGTCATCGGAAAGCGATCGCTGATTTTCGGGAGATTAATGTTTGATTTATCTATTGTCCAATAGTTATCTTGAGAATAGAAACAGTCATCGGAAAGCAATCGCTGATTTTCGGGAGATTGATGTCTGATTTATCTATTGTCCAATAGTTATCTTGAGAATAGAAACAGTCATCGGAAAGCGATCGCTCAGTTGAGGGAGATTGATGTCTGATTTATCTATTGTCCAATAGTTATCTTGAGAATAGAAACAGTCATCGGAAAGC
>NZ_JAAHHG010000057.1:12324-35231 GCF_010692555.1 Okeania sp. SIO3B5
TTGTCCAATAGTTATCTTGAGAATAGAAACAGTCATCGGAAAGCGATCGCTCAGTTGAGGGAGATTGATGTCTGATTTATCTATTGTCCAATAGTTATCTTGAGAATAGAAACAGTCATCGGAAAGCGATCGCTGATTTTCGGGAGATTAATGTCTGATTTATCTATTGTCCAATAGTTATCTTGAGAATAGAAACAGTCATCGGAAAGCGATCGCTCAGTTGAGGGAGATTGATGTCTGATTTATCTATTGTCCAATAGTTATCTTGAGAATAGAAACAGTCATCGGAAAGCAATCGCTGATTTTCGGGAGATTGATGTCTGATTTATCTATTGTCCAATAGTTATCTTGAGAATAGAAACAGTCATCGGAAAGCGATCGCTCAGTTGAGGGAGATTGATGTCTGATTTATCTATTGTCCAATAGTTATCTTGAGAATAGAAACAGTCATCGGAAAGCGATCGCTGATTTTCGGGAGATTAATGTCTGATTTATCTATTGTCCAATAGTTATCTTGAGAATAGAAACAGTCATCGGAAAGCGATCGCTGATTTTCGGGAGATTAATGTTTGATTTATCTATTGTCCAATAGTTATCTTGAGAATAGAAACAGTCATCGGAAAGCGATCGCTCAGTTGAGGGAGATTGATGTTTAATTTATCTATTGTCCAATAGTTATGTTGATTTTAGATACAGTCACAGCAAAGCGATCGCTGAGTTGAGAGAGATGGATGTTTGATTTATCAAAATCATGTGGGTCGCGCAACCCCGCCTTTTAAGGCGCAATATTTTTGGAGTCTTGCTCAAATCCCCTACTTCCCCTCCTGGGAGGGGCTAGGGGTGGGTTAACTTCTGAGTTCTGAGTTCTGAGTTCTGACTTCGTTAACTATTGTCCAATAGTTATGTTTATTTATATACAGTCACAGTCAAGCGATCGCTGAGTTTCAGGAGATTGATGTTTGATTTATCTATCTATTGTCCAATAGTTATGTTTATTTATATACGGTAACAGTCAAGCGATCGCTGAGTTTCAGGAGATTGATGTTTGATTTATCAAAATCATGTGGGTCGCGCAACTCCGCCTTTTAAGGCGCAATATTTTTGGAGTCTTGCTCAAATCGCCTACTTCCCCTCCTGGGAGGGGCTAGGGGTGGGTTAACTTCTGAGTTCTGAGTTCTGAGTTCTGACTTCGTTAACTATTGTCCAATAATTATGTTGATTGATATACAGTTCAGAGTCAAGCGATCGCTAAGTTGAGGGAGATTAATGTGTGATTTAACTATTGTCCAATAGTTATGTTGATTGATATACAGTTCAGAGTCAAGCGATCGCTAAGTTGAGGGAGATTAATGTGTGATTTAACTATTGTCCAATAGTTATGTTGATTGATATACAGTTCAGAGTCAAGCGATCGCTGAGTTTCAGGAGATTGATGTTTGATTTATCTATTGTCCAATAGTTATGTTGAGTTTAGATACAGTCACAGTCAAGCGATCGCTGAGTTTCAGGAGATTGATGTTTAATTTATTATCATGCAACAAAGCCGCTGACAACTATAGTCATTCTGAATAAGACTGGAACACTTTTTCGGCTGAAACTCTTTCAAATAAAAAGACAAGAAACCCTTGTCTCAATCTTAACTAGAATGACTTTAACGAAGTCAGAAGTCAGAAGTTAACCCACCCCTCGCCCCTCACCCTCCCAGGAGGGGAAGTAGGAGATGTGTGAGCAACTCTCCAAAAATATTGCGCCTTAAAAGACGGGGTTGCGCGACCCATGTTATTTTGATAAATTTAAGAGTTCAAAAAATCTAAATGATTCCCATGTTTTGCCCGTAAAGAAGCTACAGAACCTTGCAATTCTAACTTACCATTATCCAATAAAACAATCCATTCAGCCCGACTAATTACTCTTGGCCTATGACTAATAAAAATTGTTGTTTTACCACGACGATGCAACAATAAATTCTCCAAAACTTCCGCCTCACTCACAGGATCTAAACCAGAAGTTGATTCATCCAAAATCAATACAGCCGGCTCATTAACCATAGCTCTTGCTATTGCCAAACGTTGTCTTTGTCCGCCAGAAATATTTGCTCCAAATTCTCCTAAAACTGTTTGATATTTATCAGGTAAACGACTAATAAATTCATCTGCTCCAGAAATTTGACAAGCTTTAACGATTTGTTCAAAAGTTACTCCAGGTAAAGCTAATTGAAAATTTTCAATAATCGAACGACTCCAAAAATGAGCATCTTGAGGAACTAATACTACCTGTTTTCTAAAAGAATCTATATCTAAATCTTGCAGATTATAAATCCCAACTTGAATATTACCAGACTGCACCGGATACAAACCAGCAATTAATTTTGCCAACGTACTTTTACCACAACCAGATTCACCGATTAAAGCAATAGATTTACCACCAGGAAATTTCACCGAAAAATTTTCTAATAAATCAATTCTACCAGCGTAGTGAAAACTAATATTGGAGCAAATAATATCGGCTTTAGGACTAATTTTTACATCGGGTTTTTGATGATTTTTATCTACTTCTGGAGGATAATCAATTACTTCAGAAAGTCGTTTAGTGGCAGTCTGAACTCTGGTCAATTCATCCATCAATCCCACCAAAGTAGTAACCAAAGTTGAGACATATTGATTCATAGTAATAAAAGCTAATAATTGACCGATACTTAATTGTTCGGCGATGACTAAATTACTGCCAAACCACAAGAGAAAAATATTAGCAATATTACTAACTAAACCCGAAAAAGTATCATTCACAATGCCAATCTGAGTAGTTCTAAAACTCAAGTTAGCCAACTTACCAAACCTGCCTTGAAATTCCTCCCAAAATTGAGGAGAGCTAGAGGTAGTTTTGAGAGTCATTGCTCCCTTAAAGGTCTCTACTAAAACACCCTGATTTTCTGCCTCTAAAGCAAATAAACTTCTAGTTTTTTGCTGCAATATTGGCAACAAAGCAATAGTGGATAAAGTCATAATTACCGCCATAAAAACAGCAACTATACTCAGGGAAAAACTGTAAATACACATCACAGTCAAAGAAACCAAAGCAATAAAAAATTGACTGGGCAAACTGACAATTACTTGAGAAACCAACTGATTAATTTCTTTAATATCCGTCAACCTACTAACAATTTCACCGCTGCGTCGCGTCTCATAATACTTTAATGGTAAACTCAAAATTTTTCGCCCAAATTCCATCACTAACCCCAATTCCAAACGTTGGGCAAAATGAGCAATCATATTAGATTGAACAAATTCCAAACAACTGCTAAAAACATTCATCACAATCACAGCAATTACCACACTGGTAAGTAACTGAAAATCGCCCCGAACTAGCACATCATCAGTCAGAATTTGTACCAAAAAAGGAGAAGCAATAGAAAGCAAACCCAAGACAATATTCAGCAGAAAAACTTGAAGAATAATTTGCCGATAATACCAAACTCGTCTGAGCCATCTGCTAATATTACTGACTTTTTCATCAGCCTCAGAAAAAAAGCGTTTTGGGTCAGGTTCTACTAATAAACAGACCCAATCTCCCCAGGCTTCAGCTAATTCTTTTTTTGACAAAAAACGAACTCCAAGGGCAGGGTCAGCAATGACATATTTATCTCCTTGTTTGCCATACAAAACCACCCAATGATAGCCTTGCCAATGGATAATTGCGGGTAAAGGGGCACTTTCAATTTGGTCTAAAATTCCTGGATTTGCTTTGACAGACCTAGCATTAAAACCAATAGTATCTGCACCTTGTTTTAAACCTAATAATGTAGTTCCTTGTTGATTAGTACCAATAGTTTCTCTAATACGATTTATTGTTAAATTACGACCATGATATTTAGCAATAGAAGCCAAACAAGCCGCACCACAATCTTCTTCACTTTGCTGGAGAATTAATGGATATTTATTAACATTATTTATTTCGCGATCGCTAGATGCTTTTGGTAATATTGGTACTGGTACTATATCTAACATAATAATTTAAAAATTAAATAAAAAAAAGGAAGGCAGAAGGCAGAGGGCAGAAGGCAGAAGGGAAAGAAAAGTTCAAAGGGAAAAGGTTTTTTTATTGCGCTATTATCCGGGCATAATATCAGTCCTCATTTCTCAGTCTTGGTGAAGTCAGGAAATTCAGAAATAGAATAGGGGAAATAAGGTTGAAATTTACTCCCATCTCCCCACATTCCCCTCCTGGGAGGGGTTAGGGGTGGGTTCCCGCACCTCCCACACTCTCCCTATATTTTTAAATAGGGCTTGCTGATTAAATCTTAAAGCATTTACAGATAAAGGTTTTAGCTTTTTTAGGTCTGAAATACCCTGGTTTTCAGCTCTTGATGCTCAAAAAGTTAGCATTTCTGGCATAGAGTTGGGCAAAAAAAATTATTCCCCCTACTCCCCTACTCCCCTACTCCCCCGCTCCCCTACTCCTTAAAAAAGACTTTTTCAGCAAACCCTAAATAGATCCCAAATGAGTTCTATATTTCATCCCAAATAACTACTTCTGTTGACTAGGGAGCAAATCAGAAAAAAGCACCCATAAAATTATGGATGCCTCATTTAATCAAGTATCAATCAAAGTTATAATTTCACCATTACCGAATAATTAATAATTAAATAATTCTGGTTTGTAATTATCAATTATCAATTATCCATTAATGAAATAGCTTTTAGTAGCAGCCACCACCACGATATCCACGATAACCATAGCTACTACGACGGTAACCATAGCTTACAGAGCGACCGTATCCATACCTATCATAGTAGTAGCGAGGATCGTAGCCATAATAACTTACAGAGCGACCGCGACGGTAACCATCACAACCACAACCACCATTAATAGTAGCAGATTCTTCAGTGGAAATATCGGAAAATAGTTCGTTGTTTTGAGTGTCTTGCATGATTTTTTTCTCAGAGTTCAATTAGATCGACAAGTTAGTATAAATTTATGTTCATTTATTTAACTATCTTGTGATGTATAGTCTATTCTTCTTGAAGTGAAATGCAGCTTCAGGATATTTTTTTAATTTCTGTATATCAGTTTTTGTTGGGCTGCAGTTTGTTTGCTATTGTAGGCGAGAAAATCATGCTAAGATTCAAATAAAATTTGGCAAATTATACCAATTTGAAAAAAGAATGTTACAAATAATTTCAAACTTTAGATGTCGAAGAATTTGCTGCAATTACTGAAGCATCAAAGTTTTGAGTTATAAAATCTTACTTTTAACTTTTGAATTTTGACTTTTGAATTCCGTGAAACGGTATTAGGGTTCAATAATTTTTTCAAAATTAAACAATGTTAGAATAATATTTATTGGGCTAGTGTTGGATTTTTTTGTCAATCTAATTATAATGAATTAAATGTTAGTGAGGAGAAACCAATTAACCCAACTAATAAACAAGCCCAAGCTTGCCTAAGAGTTTGTCAAATGTTGTCTAACAGTTACAAAGATATTCACCTATTTCGTTTTGATGAAAGGTTAGGAAATGTCTTTATTCTAGCAGGCGATGATATCCAAATTATGATTCCTCCGAGTGGAGAATGGTATTTTTAACGAACGGGCCAGAGGCCCATTCCACAGTAATTAAGATTAATATCATCCACGCGCTTCAGCAACGCCTCAACTTTCTATTTTTGCTTGCGCTTCAGTGTAGAGACAGCACCAGCAGCACCAACTGCAAGTATTCCTAATGTTGAAGCAGGTTCAGGTATAGAACTAGATACAGGAGTAGATACAGGAGTAAGGGCGAGCGACAAAACATCTGTCTGTTCTGCCTCTTCTTCAGTAATACTTATTGAGAAACTACCACCGATACCTGCCAAAATTGGAGATACAAATTCTAATTCTAGCTCGTTATTACTATCAGTAGTGTTATTGCCAAATAAAAGTGAAAAAGACGAAGAACCATCAGAAGTCTGACTTACCAGTGCGGCATCAACATCATTTACCGTATCGCTAAAAAGCTCTGACCCTAAAAAATTCAAACTTGAACCAGTAAAATCATTAAAAATCAGGGGGGTAGATAGGGAAACAGGAGTTCCTCCCAAAGCAAAATTGTTTATAACCAATTCCTCTAATTCTTGATCATTAAGCACACCATCATCAAAAGCGTTATCAACTACATCTAACAAACCTGAGAATGAATTATTACCTACTTCAATATCCAATCCAAAAGTTAATGCTTGAGCTAAGTTAGCTTTCATGCCAACCAAACTAATAGCGGTAGTACAAATAGCAACAGCAGACAATTTTTTCAACAGTGAAATCATAAGTTCTTAAATCCTTTTTGCACAAATAATTCAGAGATAAAACGTAGATTACCTAAACACTGATAAATCTTTTACTCTATCTATCTAAATGATGCCAGACTTCTACAGAGAATGTCATTAGTTTTATTGGGTCTTCATCAAATCTTCATAAAACTAGGCTATAATTGAAAAATTTGAAATGTCTTCATTGGTATATTTACTGATTACCCACCTACAGCAGTTTCCGCGCGTTATGAGGTACTTATGTTGATGCTTTTAGGGAGTAGGGAGTAGGGAAGATGGGAATTAGGGTAGTGAACAAGCAAAAAATATTTACCCCATTAACTGTACCGCATTAGTTTGAAATCTGCTGTAATACTAAATCCGGTTTATAAAGTATCATAAGTTTTGTAGGTTGGGTTGAGGAACGAAACCCAACACTATCTTGGTTTTTTTTGGGTTGCGAGATACGCTTAACCCAATCTACTCACACCCTCAATTTCTTCATCTGCCACATCATACAACTCCCTCAACTTCTGCAACTTCTCCTCGTCTGCTTGCCATAAACCACGTCCGTTCGCTTCCAACATCCGCCCAATAATATTCCGAAACGCTTCCGGGTTTGCTTCCCGTAATTTCTGCGCCATCTCTGCATCTAAAGCATAGGTTTCGGCAGCACCGTCATAAACCCAATTATCGGCAAAATTAGCGGCGCCACCCCAACCTATCAACGCGGTCATCCGTTGGGAAATCTCGTAAGCTCCTCCACTACCTTGATTTGCCATTGCTTCTGCCCACTTTGGATTCAATAATTTTGTGCGATATTCCATCCGCAACAAGTCTTCTAATTTTCGGGGGGTGGTATCCTTGGAGAAACTTTCGACGAAACTCGCACTTACTTTTTTACCCCTCTGTTTTTCTGCTGCCAACTTTAACCCACCAGTATTAGCATAATATTCCTGAATATCTGTCAAACCATATTCCACCGAATCAATTTCCTGGACGATGCGATCGCAACCCTTCAACAACTCCTGCAAAACTTCCGGACGCGCCTCACCTTTATCCTGACGACCGTAACTAAAGACATTTCGCCCTTGCCAAGTATCGCCCAACTCATCCGCTGACTCCCAGTTACCATCCACAACCCGGTCATTCACCAAGGAACCAAAATCACCAGCAGGATTGGAAAATAACCGTGCCGAAACATTTTCTATACCCTGCGCTTGTAGTGCTAAAGCGTGTTTGCGGATAAAATTCTGTTCTACGGGTTCATCTGCGGTTGCTGCTCGTTGGAATAGATCGTCTAATAATTCAATAATATTCACAAAACTATCTCGGAAAATTCCCGATAAATTTCCTAAAATATCGATGCGGGGATGACCGACTTCAGCTAAAGTCTTTAATTCATAACGAACGATGCGGCCGGTACCTTCTTTTACTGGTTCAGCACCTACTAATTCTAATAAAATTCCGATTGATTCACCACGGGTTTTAATAGCATCCAAACCCCATAACATTACTGCCACAGTTTCGGGATAATTATTATTTTCTTCCAGATGTTGAGCAATAATTTTCTTGGCAATTTCTCGCCCTCTTTCATAAGCAGCAGGAGAAGGCATTCGATAGGGGTCTAAAGCATGAATATTTCGACCAGTTGGTAAAACTCCCGGACCATCTCGTAATAAATCTCCTCCTGGAGCAGCGGGAATATATTCTCCATTTAATCCACGCAAAAGATTAGTCAATTCATCAGTATTTTGCATCAACAAATCCCGAATATTTACCACACTTTGCCTAACATCATCATCCGTACATCCGTGCCCCAAATCCGTGTCTAGCTTATCAGTATTTTGCATCAACAAATCCCGAATATTTACAGCATCTTGATTAACATAATCATCCGTACATCCGTGCCCAAAATCCGTGTCGAGATATCCGTGCCCAAAATCCGAGTCTAGCCCTGCGATTTCTTCTCCCAAATAAGCCTCTAAATAAGATTTTAATTCTTCCTGATTCGGCACTTCTCCCAAAGTATGCAAACCAGAAGAAAATAATCTTTGTTCTACTACCTGCAAATATTCATATATTTGGACAAAATAGGGATTAACCACATCTGCACTAAACATCTGCGCATTTTCCGGGGTAAATTCAATTCCTAATTTTTTGCCATACTCAAACGGACAATCTGAATTTAAACCAGTATCAAAAATCTTCTTAAAAATCGGTTCCCGCAACCCCGAATTTTTCTGTGGGTCTTCCCGATATTCAGAAATTAACTCTCGCAAACTAACTAATTCTTTATATAAACCTGCCCGACCATAAGGAGGAATATTATGAGAAATTAACACCCCATAACCCCGACGTTTTGCCAACATAGATTCTGAAGGATTATTAGCAGCATATATATATAGATGTGGCATATTTCCTAATAGAATGTCCGACCAAGAATAGCCAGTATTTCCCAAGGGCGAACCGGGCAACCATTCCACGGTTCCGTGCATTCCAAAGTGAACTACTGCATCAGCTTGAAATTCATTTTGGAGCCATTTATAAAAAGCAGCATATTGGGGATGGGGTGTTAAATCTCTTTCAAACATTAAGCGCATTGGGTCGCCAGAAATTCCGAGGGGTGGTTGTACTCCTAGCCAAATATTTCCTAATTGAATTCCGCCAATATTAAAATTTTCACCATCGGTTTTTATACCAGTGCGGGTGAGATTTCCCCATTGTTTTTCCATGCGAGTTGTTGATAGATACCCTAACCATTTTTCTAGGGTTTTAATATTAACTTGAGAAGGATGGGAGAATGAAGAATGGGAATATGAAGGACGCGAGCAAGATGCTCGCACTGGATCTGAATTATGGGGGGAGGAAGAAGAGGAAGAAGAATAAATTTCGTCTGCTTCTTTAATTTGACGAATGAGTTCTTCCCCATCTTCGGGAATTTCTCCAACATTGTAACCTTCTTCTTTTAGAGCGTGGAGAAATTTGAGGAGAGAACGCGGCACGTTTAATAAAGCTGCTGTACCTGTGGCACCATAACCGGGAGGAAAACCATAAAGAATAACAGCTATTTTTCTTTCTGCGGGCGCTTTATGACGCAGTTTTATCCAATTTTTGACTCTACCCGTGAGACGCTTGACTCGTTCCGGAATTAAATAAATATCTTCTCCCACTAAACCACCCAGGGGAACAGGATCGATCGCTCCATCTAATTCTGGCAGTGCATATAAAACTACACTTTGCAAACCTCCCACACCTTGGCGCGTCCAAGAATGGATGTCTTGAATAAGTAGGGGTGCTGCTACAAAATAAGGAACATTTTTGGCAGTGAGGATGCGTTGGGAAACTTCCACTTGTCGTCCTGCTTCCATGGAACCTGCTGGTCCTCCAACCAAGGGGAAACCAATAGTTGAAACGACTGCATCGACTTTCACTGCTTCGGGAGAAAGAGAAAGTATTGGTTTAATAGAATCTAACTTTTGATTTTTGACTTTTGACTTTTGAGTTTCAACAGAATCTAACTTTTGACTTTTGACTTTTGACTTTTGAATTTCATGACTTTTGACTTTTGACTTTTGAATTTCATGCCTTTTGACTTTTGACTTTTGAATTTTATCTAACTTTTGACTTTTGACTTTTGACTTTTGAATTTTATCTAACTTTTGACTTTCCCACGCGCTCGTCATCCAGTCTCTGACGGCGACATGACCTTCGACTCCGTTGATAAATACAGGTAGGGGTGTTAAACCTGCTTCTTCAAATTTGCGGATAAGTTGAGGAATGTATGGTTGTTTGGTAATGACGTGTTTGCGGTAGAGCAAAATTCCTACAACGGGAGTAGGAGAAGTTTGTTTTTCTTGGCGATACCATTCCAGATATTTTTTGGGAGACTCAAAATAACCCTGGTAGTCTGGATGCAGCAAACCCATATTGGGAGTTTCCACTGGTGGGGGAATTTCTCCAACTTTTAAATCTAAATATTTTTCTGCTAACACCCAACACATAGCAGCCACATTTTCTGTACCACCAGCATTCCAATAACCGTAAATTATCAACCAGTTGCGGAGGTCTTGCACTTTTTTCACTGGTACAAATTTGAGTAACTTCGGACCTGTTTTCAGGAAACTGATATAACCCGCAAGTTTGTCTTCCTCTCTCCCGCTGGAAAATTTGCTAAGAATAAATTTGACTGGTTTTGGCATTCCTTTCGGTTGGTCGCCGATAATAAATTTTCCCAATTTTGTTAATGCCATCAATTCCAGTGCTGACTCAAAAACAAGACGGATGGGAATATTTTTTACTCTTTCACGCAACCATAAAACTTGGTCGTAGTCGAACAGCAGACTGCCGAAAAAAACATCAGCATTTTCCAGAGCAGTAGCGACAGTTTCTGGTTGTTGGGAAAGGGCGCGATCGCTAAATACTTGGATATCTAAATCTGGACATTGGGAAGTTGCCAGTTGAGCTGCTTGACGGTATAAACCAGTGTTAAAAGATTCAAAACCTGCGATTAAGACAATACGTTTCATGGCCTGATGTTAATAAAAGTTACTATACTATTAGGGTAGCGAAAAAAGACTAATTATTGTCCATATCATCAGTGGAATTTAGTAAGAGGGACTCAAGCAGTGGCAAAACTTCTGGAACATCAGTTTGAATAACATCCCAAAGAGTATTAAAGTTCAGGCGATCGTATTGATGAGCAAGAATATCTCGCATTCCAGCAATATCTTTCCACGGAATTTCCGGATATTGTTCCCGAAATTCTGGTGATAGTCGCTTGGTAGCTTCTCCCATTACAATAATTTGATAGAGAATGGCAGATTGTTTTTCTTCATTAGTTGCTAGCTCAGATTTATCAATTCCTTCAGCAAATTGCAAAACTCGCCTTGCTGCGTTAACTATATCCAGAAGTGATGCTATATCTCTGCTCATAAATTACCTGCGCTGTCTTGAGAATTTCCTGGCGACGAATCCAATTTTCACTCTTTTCAATGGATTCTTTTACAGCAATATCAACTTTTCGCCCTATGCTATTTTCTAATTCATGTTTAATTTTGGCAAGGGTTAATAATCCCTGGCGAGCATTGGGTGCAAAGTGAATGAGAATATCAATATCACTATCGGCGTGAAAGCGATCGCTTAAAACTGACCCAAACAAAGCTAATTCGGTAATATTCCAATGTTGGCAAAATTGAGCAATTTCTTGTGTTGATATGCCCAAACGTTCTTGTAATTGAGGATTTAATTTTAGCCGCATATATATTTCAAAATAACTAATAGCTAGATATAATTTATGCTATTATTAAACCATACAGTAAATATATATTTCATAAATCTTAATAATTAAAAATATGTCCAGTTTTTATAGATTAAAAGCTAGTCAACTTGACCATAACTTCCTAGAAACACTTAAAGCAAAATTTGGAGATAAAGAAATTGAAATTATTGTTTCTGAAGTTGATGAAACAGCATACTTATTTAAAAGTAAAACTAACAAAAATAGGCTGTTAAATGCGGTGAAAAATGTCGAGCATCAAACCAATTTAATTGAAGTATCACTAGAGGAAATCGAGTGAGTAAAAGAATTGTATTTGAGGCTTCTGCTCTTTGCAAATCCATTCCTCTCAGTTGTCGGTGCAATTAACTTAATTGGTAATCTCCCAATCCCATCAGAACTAATGATAATAGCCGGACGAATTTTTCTAATTTCCGATCCAATCGTTGGGTCAAAATTTGTTAGCCAAATATCTCCACGTTTAGGTAAATTATCATTGCTCATCTAATTCATCCCAAGTTTGTAATTCTTGCCATTCTCCCTCTTGCTGATAATGTTCTAACATTTTTTCAGCTTGCTTTGCTAGAATTTTTCGTCTTTCTTCTAATGGTAATTTCATTAAATAGTGGGCATCAGTTTCATCTTTTTCTTGGAGGTAAGTCAAGAAATCTAGGGCTATTTGTAGTCGTTCTGGAGAAAGATTTACTAACTTTTCTTTAGCAACTTCAAGGATTGTGGAATATGCTGATTTTAATGACATTTTGGCATCTCTCATTTTTAATTCACGATTAGGATGATTTTATCTTATCATTCCCACACTTTTACAAATTTAACCCACCTACTTAGCTACCTATAAAGTTATAATAACTAAAATAGTAGAACTATTATCTGTAAGTCCTTTCTCCCTAAATTATTCAAGTCAAAATATAATGATAAATCATAAAAATCCTTTTACCGTTGGTCAGACAGTCCCCCCAGAACGTTTTGTGGGACGCAAGTATGAAATTAATAGCACTTTTGCTCAAATAGCTAATGGTGGTCATGTGGCAATTTGGGGTGGTTCAGGTATGGGCAAATCATCTTTGCTAGAGGTTTTAAAATCTCCTGAAGTTTGGCAGAAACGCGGGTTCGATCCATCTCAAGTTGTTATTGTTTATTTCCGTTGTTTAAGTATCGAACCTTTCCTACCTTCTAAATTTTGGCGAGAAATTCTCAATTTGTTAGCTGAAAAGTTTCAACAAAATGATTCTTTCTATTCAGAAATTAAGGCTAAACCAGAAGTAAATAAAGATGATTTTCGCCAAGCATTAAGACAGATAGGAGAACAAAATAAACACTTGGTTTTGCTGGTAGATGATTATCATGTTGTTATGCACCCAAACTCTCAATATAAAGCAGAAAATATAGAGGAATTTTTAGGTGAATGTCGTAGTTTAGTTCATTATTCAGAGGAGAGTAAATATCTGTCAATGATTGTTACTTCATTGCGACGTTTGAATGACATAGGTCCTACTCTAACACCAGGAAAATCTCCTTGGTATAACCATTATTTGTTTATACCACTTAAGCCATTTACGGAGCAGGAAGTAGTAAATGTTTTAAGTGGACTGCCAATGACACCCGAATTACGAGATGGGATTCGACAAATAGCTGATAGTAACCCTACTTTGTTACAAAATGCAGGATTTATTTTGTACAATAAATTACAATCTCAGGAACCTCGTGATGTTGAGACATTTACTAAAGATTTTTTAGCAACAACAGAAAATTTTTTTCAGGATATATGGCAGCTTTCAAATGCAGAAGAACAAGCTATTTTAATGCTTATTGCTTTATCAAGTTTAAAAGGTCGTTTGCCACGAACAAAGAAGCGTTATGACTTGGGTAATATTGAGATAATTTTTAGCCAAAAAGAACAAGAATTAAATGATTTAGAGGAACGTGGCATAATTATCTCTAATAAAACTGAGGATAAAACAATTTACTCTTTTGCTTCATCTTTGATGGAATGGTGGGTAATTCAGGAAATTAAGAATAGTGATGATGAAAAACTTAAAAATCGAGAGAAAACATTTCTCAATCTGATGAACCATAGGCAATTAGAGAGAGTTAAAAATGTAATTAGAGTTTTGTGGAAAAATAGAGAGGATGTGACATCTGTAGTAGAATGGATTTCTGAGCTGGTTTTATAAAGAGAGAAAAACTTGTCGGGTGCGTATTTACGGCTAAAATTTAGACTGTAAAAGGTATTTAACAATCCACCGTAACGCACCATTTTAGTTGTGTAGGTTTAATATAGCAGTTCTTTAGTCTACAAGGTACAGTTTTAGATCCCCCCTAACCCCCCTTAATAAGGGGGGAACTGCTTAAAAAGGGGAGAGCTAACAAAAAGTATCCCTTTTTTAAACTATGCTTGATCAACATCTTTATTAACATAAAACTCGCTCAAATAGAGAGGTACAGTTTTAGATCCCCCCTAACCCCCCTTAGTAAGGGGGGAACCGCTTAAAAAGAGGGGAGCTAACAAAAAATATCCCTTTTTTAAACTATGCTTGATCAACATCTTTATTAACATAAAAAAAGTCCCCCTTTTTAAGGGGGATTTAGGGGGATCGTAAATGTATTTCATTAAACAGAGAAATGCTATAGGCTAATTTCAAATTAATTAATATGATACTTTCAGCTAATCGGAAAAATCCCTACATCATTGGTCGTCCAATTTATGAAAAGGAATTATTTTTTGGCAGAGACAATCTGTTTAAATATATTGGTGCTAACTTGAACAATGGTGCAAAAGCTATATTATTACAGGGTCAACGAAGAATAGGTAAGTCATCTGTTTTACATCAAATTCCTAATGGTGTGAAGGGAGATAATTTTGTTTTTGTTTACTTCGATCTTCAAGATAAAGCCAACTTAACTCTTGCAGAAGTCTTGGAAAAATTAGCTATAGAAATAATTAGAAAATTAGAGCTGAAACAGGATAATATTAAGCAACCTTTAAAGACAAATTTAGAGGCAAACACTAAGATTTTTTCTCAAAATTTTTTACCTCAAGTATTTCAAAATTTAGGTGACAAAAATTTAGTATTGTTACTGGATGAATTTGATGTGTTAAGCGATTATAATCCGGCATCAGCAATAAAACATTTTTTCCCCTACTTACAGTCTATTATTTCAAATCATCAGCAACTTTTTATTATTCCAGTTGTAGGAAGACGACTGGATGAGATGGAGTACTTACTCAATTTATTTCGGAGAGCGCCCAATCAAGAAATTGGTTTGTTGGACGAAAAAAGTGCTACTCAGTTGATTACTAAACCTGCTGAGGGAGTGCTGGAATATGGAGAGGATGCGATCGCAGCCATATTAGAACTTTCCGCAGGCCATCCCTATTTTACCCAAGTAATCTGTTTTCAAATTTTCCAGCAAGCAGAAGCAGAAAATAATTGGCAGGTGACGAGCGTAGATGTGGATAAAATGATTGTAGATAGAGCAATTGAAAGTGCTGAAGGTGGGTTGACATGGTTTCGGGATGGACTGCCAATACCGGAGCGAGCGATCTTCTCAGCAGTAGCAGAAGCTCAAAGGATAGCAGCTATCAAACCTACTCAAGTTGTCAAAGATCCATTGACAGTCTTGAAAGAGTATGGAGTTGTTCTTAAAGAATCTCTGTCTCAAGCAGCAGATCGATTAGTTGAATGGGGTTTTTTAGATTTGGCAGAGAGTTCAGATTTAGCTTGGGATAAAGTTCCTAGATATAAAGTAAAAATTGAATTAGTTCGTCGTTGGTTATTGAAACGATATTCTTTGAGAGGAGAAATATACGAACTGGAGAATCTGAGTTCAGAGGCTAATCGCATTTATAAATTAGCCACAGACTTGCAACAAGAATTAGTTCCGCCGACAAGTGTCATTGCTCTTTATGAGCAGGTTTTGAAAATCAACCCCAACCATTTCAAGGCTTTATTTGATTTGGCAGAGGCATATTTAGTGGTCGAAGACTTTAGCAAAGCAGTTGAATTTTACCAACGAGGATATGACGTTAATCAAGTCCGGGCTGAGGATGGGTTAGTGAAATCACTTTTAGGTTACGGGCAAAATTTGATGGAGCAAAGAAAGTGGAAAACAGCCAAGGAAGAGTTTGAAGAAGTATTAAATATTGAGCCTGACAACACATTAGCAAAAAATAGATTGAGAGAAATTGAGCAAATTTTAGAGATAAAGAAAGATCCTCCCATTGATCGGCCAGTTCCCCCAGAACGTTTTGTGGGGCGGGACAATTTAATCGCGATCGCATTTGACCAAATACGCAGTCACAGTAATTTGGCCATTTGGGGTGGCCCTGGTATGGGAAAAACTTATTTTCTTAACCTTCTCACATCCCATCAAGTCTGGCAGTCACGAGAGACAGATCCATCTAGAGCAATAATTGTTTATCTAAATTGCCTAGAAATTTTACCTTTTATGCCTGCTAGTTTTTGGCGAAGGATTATTGATTTAATTAGAGAAAAAACAGAAGGTAATGCTGTTCTACAACAAATAACTAGACAATTATTAAACAAGCCAAAACTAACTAAAGATGACTTAAGTTTAGTTTTGAATAAAACAGGTAAGCAAAACAAGTTTTTAGTACTGCTTTTAGATAATTATGATGCGACTTTTCGTTCTAATTCTCAGTATACTGAAACTGATATAGAAGTGTTTTTGAGCGAGTGCCGTAATTTGGCATATCATTCCTTAGAGGGAAGGTATTTATCAATGATTGTAACTTCATCACAACGCTTAAATGAAACTGGTCCTAGTCTGACACAAGAAAAATCTCCTTGGTATAATCATTACGCATTTCAACAATTAAAACCATTGAATCAAAATGAGGTAGACAGTCTACTTAATGAGATAGAAATAATACCAGAAACAAGAGAAGGAATTGAAGAAATTTCTGGTGGGAATCCAGCTTTACTAAAAAATGCAAAGTTGATTTTGCACAACAAAATCTGCTCTGGAGAAACGATTAGTGCTGAGGTATTTGCTAGAGACTTCATCAAAGCAACAGGACACTTTTTTAGACGTACATGGCAACTTTTCAATAAATTAGAGCAAACATTGTTAATGTTAATTGCATTATCCAAATTGTCATATCGTGTGCAAAATAAGCTCTATAATTTAGGTGATATTAGTATTATTTTTAGTCAGAAAGAACGAGAATTGATTGATTTACAACAAAGGGGAATAATTAAACGAACTGCAGAACAAAAAAATACAGGTTATTTATTTTATTCGACAATTATGGAGTGGTGGGTAATTAGAGAAATTGAAAATTATAATCCAGAAACATTTAAACAGATGGAGAAAATATTTCTCAATTTGATGAGTCATCAACAGGCAGAAAAAGTAATAAATGTGATTAAGTATTTATCAGAAAATAAAGAAGCTACAAAATCCATTGTGAAATGGGTGAGCAAGCTAGCAAAATGCTTTGCATAATTTTTATAGTCCAGTAAGGTGTTTGAGACGGCTCAAATCCTTGCTAAAATAGAAATGGTACGTTACATTTCATTAACGCACCCTACTGGACTGTTTCACCTAAAATGGTGCGATAAGTGTAGGTTGGGTTGAGGGACGTTAGCGGAGCTTATCCTACGGATAAACCCAACAGTAGTAAGGTTTTTTTGGGTTTCACTGCCGTTCAACCCAACCTACTAGACTGACACACTTAATTAAATTAAATATGGAAAAGATGGTTTTTCTGTTAGTTGGTAATAGTAAAAATATAATTGCTACAAAAACTAATAATTAACATGAAATCTGCAAAAAATTGGGAAAATCCTTATATTATTGGTCGTTCTATCTATGAACCAGAATTATTTTTTGGCAGAGAAAATATATTTCGCTTTATTGAAGATAATTTGAATAACAATCAACAAGTTATTCTGCTGCATGGTCAAAGACGTATAGGTAAATCCTCTGTACTACAGCAAATTCCTAAACAGGTCAATTTGGATAATAAAAAATTTGTTTTTATCCTGTCAGATTTTCAACATAAAGGCCAATGGTCTCTCGATCAAATTATCTATAAACTTGCTCAAGAAATTTATGAGCATCTTGGAATAACTACAAATGCAATTGGCTTACCTCCACTTCAAGATTTAAAACAAGATACAGCAGCTAAATTCAGAGTATTATTGCATCAGATACTGCAGAAATTGGGTAGTAGAAATTTAGTATTATTGCTGGATGAGTTTGATGTGTTAAGCGGCAATAATAATGACTCAGGACTTGAAGGTTTCTTTGGATACTTAAAGCTAATTATGTCTCAAGAGAAGCAACTTTTTATTATTCCAGTTTTGGGAAGACGACTAAGTGATATACCGAAGCTCATCGCATTGTTTAAGGATGCCCCTAACCTGAGAATAGGATTGCTAGACGAATCAAGTACCAAAAACTTGATTACAATACCTCCTAGAAAATTTCTGGAATACAATGACAGAGCAATAGACGAAATTATCAGACTTTCAACACGACATCCTTACTTTACACAAGTTATATGCTACGCTCTGTTTGTACAAGCACGGGAAAATGAGAAAACTAAGATTCTCCTAGATGATGTAGGCAAAGTTATAAACAATGCTATTGAGTTGAGCGAAGCAGGGTTAGCTTGGTTTCGAGAAGGATTATTGATTCCAGAAAGAGTTGTGTTCTCAGCAGCAGCAGAAGCTCAAAACAGAAGGCTAAGACCGTCACCCCTAGAAGACCCTTTAAATCTGCTAAAAAGGTATGGAGTTATTACACAGCAACTAGGCAAAGCACAACAAACTTTGATTGAAAATGAGTTTTTAGATAGAGATGGTCGTAAAGTTATAGTTGAGTTTGTTCGTCGTTGGTTAATCAAATATTGCCCACTACAGTCAGAGATATCGGAATTGGGGAAACTTAATGCTGAAGCTAATGATTACTACGAAAAAGCTAATATATGGCGTGAGCGGGGAAATGTAGATGATGAGTTGTATCACTATCGTAAGGCTTTAGAACTTAATCCTAACCATTTTAGTGCTTTATTCGGCTTGGCTGAAGCATGCCAAAAAAATGAAAAATTTCCGGAAGCACGAGAGCTATATAAGCGAGGTTACAAGATTGACCGACAACGTGTGAAAAAAGATTACATAGAACCATTACTAAGTAAGGCTGATAATTATTTGCAAAGTAATCGTTTACCTAGGAGAAATTTAAGCTTAGTTAAAAAGCTCTATGAACAAGTATTAGAAATTGATCGTAATAATACAAAGGCTCGAAATAAACTTAAAGAGCTTAAAGACAAGGAAAATATAAAGATTCCAATCCGTTTTGTCATTTCAGCAGCAGTTTTGGCATTTCCTATACTGATTGGAATAGGAATATTTTTGGGAACAATAGTACCAGATTTTCAACTATGGCCAATATTCTCATCTGAGGAGAAGAGACAAAGATTTAGTAGTGGTGAAAACACAGTATTTTATAATACTAATAATGAAAATTATAATAGGGATATTTTTAGTTGTAATCAAGAATTCCAAAAGCAGAATTATAACGAAGCAGCAAATTGTTTTGATGGACTTGCACAGGATTATCGCAACGAACCAGAACTGTTGATTTACTATAACAATTCTCTAGCTCGTAACCATAATAATCCTATAAAGATAGCTGTAGTTGTACCAGCAAATAAGAATAGTGAAAGAGCTAAATCAATTTTGCGAGGTGTTGCTCAGGCACAAAATGAATATAACAAAAACCAAAATAATATTAGGTTGCTGGAAATTATTATTGCTAATGATAGTAATGATAATGAAGTGTCTCCAAAAGTAGCTCAAGAAATAGTCAGAAATCCAGATATTTTAGGAGTCATAGGACATAATTCCAGTAATGCTACTAAAGCAGCATTAGAAGTGTATGAAAAAAGAGAACTGGCAGTTATTTCTGCTACTAGCACAAGTACAGAATTGAAAGGTGACGCTTTTTTGAGAACAGTGATTGATAACTCTGTAATGACTAAAAAGCTAGTTGAATATGTTCAATTGCTACCTACAGAAAAGATTGTGGTTTTTTATAACGAGCAAAGTTCATATAGTAAAAGTTTAAAGGATTTTTTTGATTTTGACTTAAACAATATGAACCCTAACATACAGGTTGGCAGTATAGACTTAAAACAACCGTCTTTTGATATAAATAAAGAAATTCAGGATGCTACAAATAACCAGTTCAAAATTGGGATGCTATTTCCAAATGTAGACACAGTTGACTCAGTAATTGAAATTGCCAAAGCCAATTATGAACTATCAGAAAACCAAAAATTAAGGTTATTTGGTAGCGATATTCTTTATAATTGCGATACCTTAAAAAAAGGTCAGCAAGCAGTTAAAGGTTTGATTTTGGCAGTACCGTGGTTTAAAGGATTACCTACAGCAAAACCATTTTTAGATCGAGCAAAAGCTCAGTGGGGAGGAGAGGTTGGTTGGCGTACTGCTACCAGTTATGATGCAACTAAGGCTTTTATTGATGCTTTATCTAATTCTGGTGATAATCCCACTAGGTCTAGAGTTTTGGAAAAACTTAAAGAAGTAAATCTTCCATACAATGAGACATCTGGACAAAATCTTAGGTTTAATCCGGAAGGTGAAATTACTGGTCAAGCAATTCTTGTTGAAGTTGTTGAATCTCCAAATCGATTTTGCTCTAATTTAGATTTTCGTTTAGTAGATGAGTAGGGTTATTTCAGTTATTAGTGGTTTTGTTGCACAACCTATGATAGAATTAACAGGACTTACGCATTAGGAACGAATTTTGGGCGTTTGAGATTGCTTCGCTGCCGCTCGCAATGACATAATTGCGTTGTTTTGCGTAAGTCCTAATTAATTAAATGTTGAGTGAGAATAAATCAATTAATCCAACCAATAAACAAACCCAAGCGTGCCTGAGAGTTTGTCAAATGTTGTCTAACAGTTACAAAGATATTCACCTATTTCGTTTTGATGAAAAATTAGGAAATATCTTTATTCTGGCAGGTGACGATATCCAAATTATGATTCCTCCCAGTGGAGAATGGTATTTTTTATGAAATCTAATTTTGAAGAAATGACTAAAGCTGAATTAAAAGCTTACGTTTTAGAACACCGAGACGATATCGAAGCAATTCGATTGCTATTTCGTATTCCACCAGGAGTGGAAGTTAAACGATATCCTCCTGTTTGTACTGAAGAAGGTGTACCAATTCCAGAAAATATTCGCATTATGGAACAGGCAATTCAGGAGAGAGTAGCGCAAGATAATGAAGAGAGCGATCGCTATTAACGAAGTCAGAAGTTATTTTTGTAACGGGGAATGAACGGGAATGAACGGGAATGAACGGGCCAGAGGCCCATTCCACTTCCACTTCCACTTCCACTTCCACTTCCACAAAACTATTAAAATCATCCCGTATTTATGCAACGCCTAAAAAGTCTAAAAATAAATAAGTTCAATTATTTCCTACTAAGCATCTCAATTTTAATAGGTACTATTCTCCGCTACAATTTTTGGGCAGATAAACCCGCTGACTCTATAGAAATATCCACTTTAGGTTACAGTCTCGGTAATAACTTTCTTGACATCCCCCTAGATAAAGTCATCACTTGGCAACAACTCCTCTCACCCCTGCGCTTCGACGCAACAATTCCCTACAGCGATGTCATTCACAACCTAATGACTGAAAGCACTCATCCTCCTCTATATTTTCTGCTGACTCATTTTTGGCTGAAAATATTTACCGCAGATGGAGAAATAGTATCATTAGCAGTAGGGCGATCGCTCAGTGCTTTGTTTGGTGTATTAGCTATTCCGGCAATATTTGCTCTTGGTTGTTTTGCCTTTCGCTCTCAGATAGTGGGGCAAATAGCTGCTGCACTGATGGCGCTTTCTCCCTACGGCATTTATGTTGCTCAAGAAGCTCGTCATTATACCCTAACTATTCTCTGGATAATCATTTCTCTAGCTTTTCTCATCCAAGCAATACGCTGTATTCAGCAGCAAAAAAAATTACCTTTATGGTTAGGATTTTTCTGGATAATAATTAATAGTTTAGGTATTGCCACCCACTATTTTTTTGCATTAACCTTAGCTGCGGAAGGCTTAGTTATGAGTTGGTTTTTGCTCAGGGATATCAAACAATTTTCTCAACGTTATTGGTGTCACATTTATATAGTTGGGTTGGGGAGTTTAGTTGGTTGTTTGGTGTGGTTGCCAGCAGTGACAGGTATTTCGGGAAATGATTTGACGAGTTGGATAGATACCAGTTATGACTTAGACGATATTTGGCAACCTATCTTACGTTTATTTGTCTGGGGAATAACAATGATATTTATGTTGCCAGTGGAGGGAACAAGTACTTTTATTAGTATCCTTTCTGGCGTGACAATGTTGTTAGTTTTAGTCTGGGTTTTTCCTAGTTTATGGCAAGGATGGGAAGTAGCGATCGCTTCTCCATTAGCAGGTCTTTCTCTTCAGATATTAGGAGCTTTTTTAGGGTTTGCAATCCTCCTATTTTTATTTGTAATTTATGGTTTAGGAAAAGACATATCTTTAGTTGCTCGTTATGGCTTTGTTTATTTTCCTGTAGTTTTATTGTTGTTGGGGTCAAGTATGACTAATTGTTGGCAAAATAATATTGAGGAGAAGAAAACAAGAAGCAAACTGTTTGAAAATATTCCTAATTTTTTCAGAGCAACAGGCAAAAAAGTTGTAGTCATAATATTAATAATGGGATTATTTGGAGCCTTAAGTGTAGTCACAAATTATGCCTATCAAAAATCACGACGAGCGGACTTATTAGCACAAGTAATTCAAACAAAATCTCAAGCTCCAATATTGATTGCCATGAGTTATAAAACTCACTCAGAAATTCGTGCTTTAATGGCTATTGGTTTATATTTCCAACGTTTGGAAAAAAAGACTAATTTACCAACAGAAACATTAGAATTTGTTTTGGCAAAAAAACAAGAAAACTCAGCATTATTACCTGATTCAACAATTGCTCAAATCTTGACAGAAAAAACCAGACCTTTAGACTTATGGGCAGTGAATTTAGAAGTAAATAAAAATGATTTAGAGAAATTTAACTGTTGGGAGAATCCTGGTAAAAATATCAGGAACGGGCAAGATGCCCATTCCACAGTTAATTATAGTTATGAACTATATAATTGTCGATGAAAAATGGGTAGTCCTGCATAGTAATGGTAAGATATAAAATTGCAGAATAATAAGTAATAAAGTTCAGTTTGTGGAGATGAATTGTCCTAAATGCCAGTCTACTAAAATTATAAAGTATGGACATACTCATTAT
>NZ_JAAHHG010000570.1 GCF_010692555.1 Okeania sp. SIO3B5
TATCGCGCTTATTGACTGATATTGGTTTGAGCAATTTTAGATCTGGAAAAAGTGCGAGGTTTTAGGTGGTAATGGTTCAAAAATTCAGGATTTTGCTCAAGAGTTGGGCAGAACAATCTTGGGAAAATTCTTACTTCTACCTCCTCCAAATTCCCATTTATCCTGTCTCCTGTCTCCTGTCTCCTGTCTCCTGTCTCCTACCTTCACCCATAAGACTTTTTCAGCAAGCCCTAAATATCAAAGCATTGACATATAAAAGTTTCAGCCTTCTTACAGCGCTTTTCAAATTGATGAACCACATCTTCACAAGCAAAACTTTGTAGGGACCTTCCATGGAACGTCCTTACTGTGGTTTACCCAAATGAAAACCGCTGTAGGTTGAAAAAAGTGCCAACTTTTCGGTCAAGATAGCTCAAAAAGTTAGCATTTTGTGCAAGAGTTGGGCAGAAAAATTCAGGGACAATTGTTCCAACTACATCCTATGTAATTCCCATTTCTCCTGTCTCCTGTCTCCTAACCCTACTAAAAGACTTTTGAGCGCAAACCCTAATTAGTTAGTAGTCATACCAATTCCCATGCATTATTGCTATACTTGGGCAGTACTTCAGTTATCAACTAATCAGCACAAGTAAAATCACTTTTTTGCTAATTTAAACTAAGTTAATGTTAATTATTCTTATGTTTGCTTCTCCCCCACTCCCCCACTCCCCTATTTCCCCTCCTGGGAGGGGGAGGGGCGAGGGGTGGGTTCCCTGCTCAACAAAATGTAGAAAAGTTTTTGATAAATGGTATCAAATATCAGCAATTCGCTTTTTTATCTGGCTCTTAATAGACATCTGAATAAGATTAATAAACCTTTTCAGAAAAGTTTTTAGAGTTATTAGGTGGAACAGCAAGCACTTAATTTTTAAGGAGACATTGATATGACTACAAATAATTTAAAGAGTATCTCTCATTATGTTAGAAATCAGATTAGCTAGGACTCCTGAAGAAAGAGAATAAATTTTCAAATTGCGCTATCAAATCTATGTAGAAGAACTAGGATGGTTGGAAAATTGTGCAAACTACGAACCAAACCACCAGCAAAAAAAAGTAGAAGATCCATTAGACTTGCCTGCTAATTTATTTGTAGCTTTTAATAATCATGAATTAGTTGGCGCTGCTCGATGCAATTATGCTAAAAATTTAGATTTAGACTATTATCCAAAGCTTTATAAAATGAGTGAAACAGTAGGAGATGTACATCTCTTATCTACATCAATTGGTGGGAGATTTATGCTTAAAAGTTATCTGAGAGGAACCCTAATAGGTTTGAGAATAATGCAAGCATACTATAAACAATTGTTGTTAGATGGAATCAAATTTGATTTTATAGATGCTGAAATATACTTGGTTCCTTTTTTTGAAAAACTAGGTTATCAAATTATTGGTAAAATTGATTATTCAATTTATGAAAGTAGCACGGTGATGCTATTAAACATACTGAATATTGAACATTTAGAGAAAGTTAAATCACCTTTTCAGCGTTTATACATAAACTTGTTAGAATCCAAAATGATATAAATAGGGTTTGCTGAAAAAATATTTTAGTGGGGGGAGGAGACAGGAGACAGGAGACAGGAGAAATGGGTATGGGAGCGAGGAGGCAGGAGTAAGAATTATCCCTTAATTTTTCTGCCCAACTGTATCCACAAATACTAACTTTTTGAGCCTTATTAGCCGAAAATATGGTACTTTTTTTCAATTTAATAAGGCTGAAACTTTTATCTGTAAATACTTTTAGATTTAATCAGCAAGCCCTAAATATGTCTGAAAAAGAATGTAGGAATCTTTCATATAAAGTCCCTACAAAGGTTGCTAGATGTAAGATGAATTTTATCTTTTTCTTTATGGGTTTAATACTCCTCCCTAACTCCTGATATCATGTCCGGTAGCATCGTTTGTGCATAAAATTAAGTTGACACTCTTGAGAAAACCTTCTGCCTCCTGCCTCCTGCCTCCTGCCTTCGGACAACCATTGTCTAATTATTCAACCGGACATGATATGATTATTGACTTTTATCGATTTTCTCTGGTGGAAACGTCAGAAAATTACCTACTGCACCAATAGTCTGATATCTATTACCACGAAATTCAGTAGTATAAAGACTGAATAATATTACATTTTGACGTTTGGTTGCATTATCCATTAATTCTTTAATCGTAGTTCTTTGACTCTTAATTAGCTTTTCACAACTTTTAACTAAATCACCTGTAAAATCACTCAAAAAGTCTGGCATCTTAGATTCTTTACAAGCAGATTCTCTAATCTCAGTTTCCAATTTATTAGAAGCATAATTAATATATTCACTTCTAGGAGGATTAGTAAATCCCATAACTGTCGCTGTTACTGTCAGAGCGATCGCTCCTGCTTTACTTAGACCCCAAAATAGAGGTGCTTTGCTATAACCGTTCTTATTCTTATCTTGTAACATAATTATAAATACCTGCTAAATTTTAGATGATTTTGTATAGTTTTAGATACAGAAAATAGTAGACTAATATTTCTCACAAATGGCAAAAAATATTTGTACATATTTATACTATTAACTACATCTGGGTACAAGCTAGTTTCCGGATAAATTTAAGGATTAGAGTATATTTTTAATTTTCGCTCTATTAAACTTACCCAAAGCTACCTAAATCTAGACTTAACTGGACATAGGTAGTTTTGGCGTTAACTTCCTGTTTCAACGTGGTCTTAGAATGACTCCTAAGAGGTTTGTCCACTCCGCAGGCAATCTCGGTAGAGCTTACCGTTTGACGTAGGTAGAGTCGTATGGGAATATTCCTTCAAACCATCGTTCTATATTCTTACTTGCGTTTAAATCTCTATCTTCTGCGTGACCGCAATCAGGACAGATATAAACGCGCTCTTTCAGTGGCATCTTATGACGATGATTACCGCAGTTAGAACAAATCTGAGAGCTAGGAAACATTCTATCTACAAGCACCAATTTGCTTGAGAATTTCTCGGTTTTATATTCTAGTTGACGCTTAAACTCATACATCCCACAATCAGCAATTGCACCCGCTAATTTATGATTCTTAAGAAATGCCTTGATTGATAAATCTTCTATCTTTACAATGCTGTGGTTTTTAGCAAGATAGGTAGTTAATTTGTGGATAGCATCTTTACGAATATTAGCTATCCGTGCGTGCAACTTGGCTAGTTTAGATACTGCTTTTTTGCGATTGCAGGAACCTTTCTGTTTTTTGCTCACAGAACGTTGTAAATGCTTCATACGCTTACTCATTTTTCTGTAAGCTTTCGGGTTTTTGAATACTGTGCCGTTACTGCAAACAGCTAACTCTTTGATTCCGATATCAACACCGACACTAGGTCTATCAGCTTTAATGCTTGGTTTTTCCAGCTCGTATTTAATAGCTATAAACCACTTATCGGCAGTTCTGGAGATTACGCAATTATGAGTAGCCGAGCTGGGTAAAGGTTCGGCTAATCTTACCCAACCAATAGATGGTAATTTAATTCGCTTCCCATCATTTTTGATTTTAGGGGACGCTTTACTACCAGCTTCTAAATAAAAACTATCTCTACAACCTTTTTTCTTAAATCTGGGTTGTTTGGCAACTTTTTTCCAGTATCTATCCCAAGCAGTACGCAATTCTTTTACAGCTTGCTGCGGAACATTTTTGTTAGTTTCGTAATACCAATTATTAACAGATTTAACCTCAGCCACTAACTTTTTATGTAAATCAATAGCAGATGGTACTTTAACTGTTTTATCGGTTTCACGTTCTACTAAAACATCCTTGATTAATGCGTTTGCCCAGTTATAAGCATGACGCGCTACACCGCAAGCTTTTCTGAACTGCGTAACTTGTTTGTTGTTTGGCTTTAACTCTACTTTTATGGAAAGCAACATCGTTCGACCTCCAATGTTTTAGTTACTTCTCTACTATATCCCCATACCTACCCAATTGTCAAGGATATGGGTAGATTTATTGGGAATTTTGTACAGCTTTGCTCATATTGTCAATCAGGTTCTTGTTTTTGCAACTACGAGAACCGTACAATCTAGCAGAAAAAACAGTTATTAACTCAATCATGTCTGTCACAAGCTCTTGCTCAAAGCTAATTTCCTCGTGAGACTTGTTGATTATGACTACTTCTGTTTCAAACTCTTCGCACATTGCGAATACCAGTTCTGAACCAAATCTCAGCAACCTATCCTTATGAGTTAGGACAAGTCTGCCTACATCGCCTTGCATAATACGCTTGAGCAACTTTTTAAGTCCTTTGTTGTTGTAATTCAATCCCGAACCTAGGTCTGAGACTGTTTCAAACTTCCAGCCTTTAGATGCACTAAAAGCCTCTAAGACTTGTATCTGTCGTTGCAAGTCATTCTTTTGGTCATGGCTACTAACGCGAGCATAGTTAATAGTTACACGAGAATCTAAACCATTAGGGTTATGTAGTGATAATCGCTTTATGTCAGATATAAAAAATCTTCTATGTCCGCTTGGGCTTCGTTCGTAGCGTATCTTCCCAGCATCTGCCCAACGTCTTACAGTTTTGACAGAAACACCTAACTCACTTGCAGCATCACCAATGCTAATAGTCATATCTTCTTGATTGTCCATAATTAGTTACTCTTCTGACTTCACTTAATTATATGGACAATCCGTAAGATATGTCTAGCTATGGGTAGAAATTACCAAACTGCTTGACACCCTTAATTCGATTAATTTCCTCTTGCAACTCCTGAATTTGACGGCGCAACTCTTCAGATTCATTTTTTGGAGACTCTACTTCAACCTCAACAGCACCCTCAGCACCAGCTCTTTTGTAGTTACCAGCACGAATTTGACGATATTCTGAAGAATTTGCCCAATTTTGTAAATACCGTAGCCTTTCCACAGGGAAAGGATGACTCAACATTACACCCTGACCACCATTATAAAGCAAGAATTTATACATTTGATTTAGGCCATCTTGGTCTAGGTCTTGATAACGATCGGACTGACGAATAAACTCTTGTAAACTACATTCATTGGCATACTTACTACTTACCCCAGCCAATTTCATCATAGTTTGCATGACTAAATTTAGGTCATCCATCACTAATAGAGCCGCCCGGTCTGCTGATAACTCAGCTTTACGTCGCCACTCATAGAAAGCATAAATCAATCCACTACTAACTACATTACCTAAACCAAATGTTATTTCCCCAATCATAGAAGCTATACTCATTGCCCAAATTGCCATCTGGTTTAAAGTTGGGTGGCCACACTTAATATGTCCTAATTCGTGAGCTAGTACAGTCTTTAATTCTGTCTCATTTAATAAGTCCAAAAGACCAGTATTTAGGACAATTAAAGGTTGTTCTTTGCCCAAAGAATAGCTATTTACTTGAGGATTTTGAGATACAAATAAGGTAGGTTCCGGGAGTATATCTAAATCTCTAACGCATCCCCGAAATATCTGATAGATACTAGCAGATTGACGAGGCCCAACTTGAATACTATTTCCCATTAAATAAACATATTGTGGACGTTCGTAAACAAATTCTACAAATTTGCTGGCAATCAAGTCAAACCCAGGCACGCTGCGTAAAGCATTTTCCGCTTCTCGGTCCAAGGGATGGCGAAAAGCTTCACTAGAAATTCCAGTATAGGTAGGCATGATAGAATTTTTGGCGTTGCTGAATTAGTGTATGATATTAATTTTAATACTTTAGGAGTCACCTCCTCACCGAGTTAGGAGTCAGGAGGGAAGTACTAGGGGAGTACGGGAGTGTGAGAAGTGTGAGAAGTGTGGGGAGTTCAACAATTAGGAAAATCAAAATTTTCTACCTTAATACTGTGACGATTTCCGACAAACAAACATCACAAAGCCTGCTGAAGTTATTGTCAGTTGAGCTGCTCTGAGCGAATAAATATTTTTTGGTGATGATATAGTGCTTTTGAAACCAGACTAGAAAATTTGTTTGCTAGATTGCCTTGCGGTGGCTGGATTCGATTTAGTATCTATAAATTGCACTGGATGATAAGTATTAATCCACAGATGAGCGCCACAATCTGCTGGTTTATAAGGTCGATAGACGATTTGGCAAGGACCTGAAATATATAACTCATAACCATAATGGTTATGACCGCTGTGCTTGACTGACACTACAGCTTCCAATTCTGTTGGAGG
>NZ_JAAHHG010000571.1 GCF_010692555.1 Okeania sp. SIO3B5
GCCGTTCCTTACACTTCTTCTTAGGAGCATGGCCAGTAGTAGGTATTTGGTTCACAGCATTAGGTGTGTCCACAATGGCCTTCAACTTGAATGGTTTCAACTTCAACCAGTCCATCATCGATTCTAGTGGTCGTGTGGTAAATACTTGGGCAGATGTAATCAACCGCGCTAACTTAGGTATGGAAGTAATGCACGAGCGTAACGCTCATAACTTCCCTCTAGATTTGGCTGCTGCTGAAGCTCCTTCTATCAATGGTTAATTTCTAGTTGATTGATTGAAAAAAAAAGAGTCCTCTATTTGGAGGGCTTTTTTTTTTGTTAAAAGTTCAATTAGCGATGGGTGATATTATTGCCTACTCTCAAAATATTATGTTGTATCATGTCCGCACTTTATCGTTTGTGTAAACCCAGGTGTGAATATCTACAGGAAATTTAAGTTTTTTCAGGCTTTGAAGCCTTCTTGCCTCTTCCTTTTTCCTTACCTAAATAACACGGGAGCATGAAAGCCATCGTCTTTTAAGCGATGGATGAAAGGCGAGGAGTCGGATTTTAAGGAGATGTATTTTATTTGACCAAAAAGCCACATTGAAGGCCCCCGTTTTTGAACCGGGGATGAAAACAACCGAGTCGTTTATACTAGACAACTAAAGTGGTCCTATGCTATTATTACTCAGGGGTAAGCAATCCAACCCTCGTTTCAAATGTACTGTTGTCAGCAAGTTTTAGTAGGTAAAAATTCCGAATTAATTGCTATTTTAACATTCTTGTGCGAAGAGTCTCACAAGCTCACTAACATGGGAATATATTATGCCAGACAATTATATTTTAAGTCTCACAAAACTCTAGGTAAATATGACTTGGAAAAAGTCTACAAAAAGAACAATCACTATAAAGTTTTACATTCGCTCTTCAGCACAACAAATATTGAGAACTGTTGCTGAATCATTTCGTTCTTATTATGGTCTAATAAAAGCTTATAGTTCAGGAAAAATCTCACACAGACCAAGGATTCCTAACTACAGAAAAAAAGGGGGAATGGCTACAGTAAGTTACCCCAAGCAAGCATTAAAGCTTAAAGATAATCAAATTAGAGTACCACGCTTGTAATACCTGTAAACGCTGGTTTGGTCTAGATAGCTTTTTAATTCCAATGCCGAGTAATCTAGAATTTTCATCTCTGAAAGAACTGAGAATATTACCCAGAAATAGATGTTTTTATTGGGAACTTGTCTATGAAAAAGAAGTGGTAATTAAACCTCAATTAAATCAAGACAATGTATTAGGAATAGACCATGGTGTAAATAATTGGTTGACCTGTGTATCCAATGTAAATACGAGTTTGATAGTAGATGGGAAACACCCACCCCTATCCCCTCCCGGGAGGGGAACTAAAGGGGTGGGTTGGTACAACAAACAGATATCAACCATTAAAGAAAATTAACCGACTGGATTTTGGTCAAATAGGCTAGCTGTCATTACTGAAAAACGTAACCGCCAAATGCGTGACGGTATTAATAAAGCAGCCAGAATAGTAATTAATCATTGCGCACAAAAATTCTATTGGTACAATTGTATTTGGTTGGAATCAAGGTCAGAAAAATGAAATCAAATTAGGAAAAAAAAGTAATTCAGAATTTGTACCAATTCCCACAGCTAGACTCAAAGAAAGAATAGCTCAGTTGTGTGAAGAATATGGAATAATATTTATAGAAACAGAAGAAAGTTATACAAGTGTTGCTTCATTTTTAGATGGTGACGATCTGCCTATTTATGGTGAAAAACCCGATGATTGGAAACCGTCAGGAAAAAGAATAAAGCGTGGTTTGTATAGAAGTAGTAATAATTGGTTAATTAATGCAGACTGTAACGGGGCTGCAAATATCATCACAAAAGTAAGCAGAAAGCTAAGTTTAAACTTAAGCCAACTGTGTAGGGGCACTTTGACTTGTCCCCAAAGAATATATCTTTGGTCAGCTAAGAACAGACGGAGCAACACGGATTTATCCTGTTGCGTAGTATCAACTTAGAATCCCCGTGACTTTAGTCCGGGGAGTAGTCAAACTCATAATTACCTACTATTTGTATGATAGCCAAGGCTAGCAATGGGTGTCAAGGTATTTGTCTAGACAAATAATAATAATAATCTCACACTCTATATCCCTTGCTAGAATAGAATTTATATCATGTCCGGTAGCATCGTTTGTGTATAAAATAACGTCAAAATGGGATAAAACCTTCTGCCCTCAGCATAAGTGCCTTCTGCCTTACTTTTTCCAAAGTTTAAGTATTCAACCGGACATGATATTAGCAATGGCTAGCAAAGGTTAAAGGTATGAAGAAACGAAGACCGAGAAACCCTGATGGGACATTTAAATATGTAGGGCTTGCTGATTAAATATCAAAGTTTTTACTGGCAAAGGTTTCAGCCTTTACAGATACTAAGGGAGTACCAGCTTTTAGGTAATTCCAGTTCAAAAGTCTAGGATTTTGGGCATTTCGAGGGGTAAAAAATCAAGGGAAGATTCTTCTAGCTGCCTCTTCTCGGAATCTCATTTCTCCTGGATTCACCGATTCTGTTTGCTTCGCGGTGACAAACGGAAATTCTGGCTCCTCCTCTGAAAAAAAGACTTTTGAGCGCAAACCCTATGTAAAGATAATTTTGAGCGATCATTATTGACCGAAAAATTGGGTTTAAAGCCTCGCCCTTGTAGGGCGACTTTTTATTTTATTTGTAAGTCAATTGAATATATGCTATCGTATTATTAGTTGCCGGGGGGCACTCGGAAACTCGTGCGCGGACGTGGAGGGAAGCGTTAGACTACCGCCAAGGAAGCAGCACCCTGTGTTAGCGACAGCTATGCGAAGCAAAGCGTCAACCCGCCGAGGAGCTATGGCTCAGTAGGAATCCCCGTGCCTTTAGGCCGGGGAGGATGTCAAATACGTTATATAGCAGTCGAAGGAAAGGGCGTGGACAGATCGAAAGATTAAAGCTCAAACAATGCAATATTTTTCCTTCTTCCTTCTTCCTTCTTCTTTCTTCTTTCTTCTTTCTTTTTTCTGCTATACATTCAAATTTGTTGCTAGGTGAAAAACAACAAATTAACCTCATAAATTTTACTTGATAGGCAACAATATTTCAAATTCAGTTCCTACTCCTGGAGTTGAGTTAATATTTAACTTTCCCTGATGGTTGTCAACAACAATTTGATAACTAATTGCCAGTCCTAAACCAGTACCTTTACCTACAGCTTTTGTAGTAAAAAATCTATCAAAAATTTGCTTTTGAATTTCATAAGGAATACCAGGACCATTATCAATGATACGAATTGAGAGCCAATGACAAATTACTTTAGTATCTTCAGTAGCAATTACATTACCTCTCATCTCATAATTAGAATTTAATTCTACCTGATTAGCAGATTTATCCACATTTTTATCTGTACTTTCAGATAAATTTTTAACTTCAGTATGAATCCATATTTTACACGATCTACTATCAGTTTCTTTTTCTTGATTTTCTTCTAGAGCATCAAGAGCATTTGTAATCAAATTCATAAATACTTGACTAACTTGACCAGAGTGACACAAAATCAAGGGTAAATCCCCATAATTTTTAATAATTTCAACACCACTCATCTTCCAACGATTCTTTAAAATTAATAGAGTACCATCCAAACATTCATTAATATTTGTTTCTTGGCGTTGGGTACCTTCCATGTGAGAAAAATTGCGGAGACTACTAACAAGTTGAATCATCTGGTCAGCAGAAATTTCTATACTATTCATCATCTCTAAGTAATCTTGTTTGACAAATTCAAAATCAATCTCTTCTTTGAAATCTTCAACTTCTTTTATAGGTTCAGAAATATTTTGATCGTAAGTATTAATCAATTGAAGAAAGTCGTGATAATAACCAGACATAAACTTAGAATTACCTGCCACACAATTAATTGGATTTCTCAGTTCATGGGCTAAACCTGCCACCATTTGTCCTAACATTACAAGTTTCTCAGTTTGAATTAGTTGTGCTTGAGTTTGTTTTTGTAACAAATTTTTAGCAAGTTGATGAATGTAAGATTGAGCAATAAGTAACTTTTGAGTTTCTAAAACTTGATAATCTTCTGGAGAATTTTCGACAATAACTGGTTCATAAATAAATTCTTGAGGTCTTTTTACTGCTTTATCAGCAGCATCTACAATAGGTGTATTTCCTGGGAAGATTAATAATTCATACTTAATAAAGTCGTATAAAACCTTAACAGAACGATTTAAAAAAATTTCTCTTCCATATTGACGACTCAACGTTTTGAGAAATTGCTGTTGAGAAATCATACCAATGAATTTCCCCGATTTTGTTAAAATAATACCTGGAAGTAGGGGATTTTCTTCAAAAAATTTAGCTAGTCTAATTCCTGATGTATCAATTTCAACTCGGATACTATGAAGTTGTAAATCTTTTACAGTGGAACCTAAATCAAGATGGTTATTTAAGTAAGGAAACATAGGTAATAAAAATAATTAATGACTATTGTAAAATTTGAGTAACTTGTTCTTTAATCTTTTTAGTTTAAGATATCGAACAACTTCAAATACACTTCCATATGAAGTAATAAATGGTAAATATTGATAGTTTCCTGATGCCAAAATTCTTTTTATTAATTCACTAAAAGCATTACCAAATCAGTAATTATTAACTGATGATGAAACACCTGAATTTGCTCCCAAACTTGTTTAGGATTGGTGACCTATATCACTTTGAAATCAAGTGGACAATTTCTGAATCAGCATATCCCAAAAATTGCTTTTAAGTTTGTGGAATAAAATATTTCGTTTGCCTTGAGGTTCTAATCAAATATGCCGTTGCCTGTTTTTTGAAGAGCTAATTGCCAACATTTTTGTATCCCAGTTTACAAATATAAATATATTTTACAAAAATTATAAACTATGTATTTCTCCATTTTACTTCAAGTTAAGTATTTATACTAAACTAACAGATAAAATTTATTAAGTTAATTGATATTTTTCGTCATATCCTTAACCTTTCCTTTACCTAAAAATAATCTTTATCTGAATCTTTATCAAATTATCTTGAGCTATTTATCTCTATATAATTATGCATAAAAAATTGTTTATATCCCTAAGAAAGAATTGGTTATGACTTATGGAAATGAGGAATTTTAGACTAGAAAATGTTTTTCTAACTGCTCTCTTCCCTATTCTTTGTTATTTGTTTATCTATTCCGTGTTATAGGCAATGGAACAGCCCTGCTCCCAGGAGGGGAAAAAGGGAGTAGTTAGGACGTAGAATAAATGGGAATCATACCAATTCCCAAAAATAATGCTATACTTCCAACGGAACTTCAGTTATTAAGTAATAATAATGATTCAGTAATGTTTGTAAGGATTATAGGTATTAATCCAAAATATCTTATTCCTTTAAACCATACTCCCTACTCTCTACTACCTACTCCCTACTCCCAAGGAAATGTAGCAAAACTTTTGAGAAATAGTATAACAGAGTCAGTGGCCAAAACAATAGTAAGAGTGATTTTTCGGCTGCGTGCTAACCGAAAATCCTCACTTTTTTAACAATCGCTTGCTGAAAAGCTCATACTTTTTCAAGACATAAAAAGCCTAAAACCAATATCAGTCAATGCGCGCGATATTTAATCAGCAAGCCCTATTTAGAGTTACTTAGGGCTTGCTGAAAAAGTCTTTTTTAAGGAGTAGGGAACCCACCCCTCGCCCCTCCCCCTCCCAGGAGAGGAAAAGGGGAGTAGGGGAGTAGAGGAGCACGAAAGTAATTTTTTTTTGCCCAACGATGCGCCTAAAATGGTAAATTTTTGAGCATGAACAGCTGAAAGCCAAGGTATTTCAGACCCAAAAAGGCACTTACCTTTATCTTTAAAGACGTTTAGGTTTAATCAGCAAGCCCTACTTAGGGTTTGCTGAAAAAGTCTTATGGGTGAGGGTAGGAGACAGGAGACAGGAGACAGGAGACAGGAGAAAAGGGAATGAGCGAGGAGGTAGGAGCTAAGTTTTGTCCCTTGATTTTTCTGCCCAAATCTTGACCAAAATCCGCTCCTAAATTGAAGCATTACCACTTAAAACCTTGCACTTTTTGATACTTAAAAAGGCTAAAACCTTTATGTATAAATACTTTTAGATTTAATCAGCAAGCCCTA
>NZ_JAAHHG010000572.1 GCF_010692555.1 Okeania sp. SIO3B5
TGTTGTTGCTTTGAGAACAGGTTTGGTGTGAATTTGACTTTCAATAATTTAGAATTTAGAATTACCTCTTCTTATAAATAATAGGATTGGATCAAAGGATTTTTTTTCTTTTTTATCCATGAATGGAGAGGCTTTATACCAATTTGATAAATGTTTGCTACAAATAGCTAGGTATTTATTAGAATTTCCGTTTGTCATGCTCCGCAAACAGCAATTCTGCAATCCATAATTCGTATGGGGATAGATTTAATACCATTTTTGATGTTGTAAATTATCTTTTTCGTCAAATAGACTTTATTTGAAAGTCTATTTATGATTCTTATTATTCGTAACATTCTTTTTTCAAAATGGTATTATACCTAAATTTTTCGGCAATTAATTTATAGAATAAATAAATTTTTATCTAACTAGAGGTAGGGGAAAAAATGAAATATCACGCATTTATATCTTTTTTAGAAATTTGTTGGGTTGGAGCTACTCTTTGCATTTTTAGTAGGCAAATTGGAATTTGGCGCAGACAAGTTAGAAAGAGGAAAAATATATAGCGTTAATTATCAAGTTGTAACAAGAAACAGTAGATAAAAATAATAGTTTACTCTTTATCGTTCTGTATAGCAGAAGAAAGAAGGAAGAAGGAAAAACCTTGCTTTGTCTGAGTTTTAAGCTTTTGATATTTCCTAACTTTTGCTGAAACTGCTATAAAGGTGTTACAGCGCTTTCCGTTGTTATGAGGTACACCCCGAAGCGGGCAAGATGCCCGCACTACAATATTTTCATCATTTAGCCTGTACCCTATTTGCCCGAAATATGCTGTAAATTAAAAGCCCAAGCATAGCTTATATCATGTCCGGTTGAATAGTTACACTTTGGAGGAGGGAAGGCAGAGAGCAGAAGGGAAAGAAAGGTTGAAAGGGAAAAAGTTTTTTTTGTCACTAATTATCCGGACATGATATTAATTGTTTGTAGTAGAGCTTCAGCTCCAAAACAAATCATCGGACTAAAGTCCTACGACTGGACTGACACAGCTAAAACTTTGCATTAACTTTTAATATCAAATCCGTTTAATTCGGTATAACAAAATATTCCATCTTTACCCAGATTAGGAAAGAATTCTGAGTTCTTTTCCCTTCTGAATTCTGGATTGCAGGATTGCTGAATTCTGATTCACTATCTTATTACACCGATGCTACCGGATTTGATATAATATCATGTCCGGTTTAATAATTAGACTTTGGTGGAAGGAAGGCAGCGGGAGCTGGAGGCAGGAGGCAGAAGGTTTTCTCAAGAGTGTCACCTTAATTTTATACACGCTCCGATGCTACCGGACATGATATAACTTGAAAATTCTTACTTTTGACTTTTGAATTGAATCTAATGCAGCATTTTTTTTGAGTATTGTCACCAATGGGTGCGTTACCTTATCACTAACAGCACCCTACTAACTTCTTATTTTACCGCTATTTTCTCCTGACTCCTGACTCCTGACTCCTGACTTCCATTACCATTACCATTTAACTCTCCGGAAGTAGCTAAGTCACCATGATAAGCATTAGTCAACAACTGCTTAATATCACTAATCAAAGGATAACGAGGGTTTGAACCAGTACATTGATCGTCAAAAGCTTGGTCTGCTAAATCATCTAACCTAGCAAAAAATTCAGCTTCACTCACAGAGACCACATCTTTAATAGCCTTGGGAATACCAACCTGACTCTTCAGCTCCTCAATAGCAGTAATCAACAAATCTACTTTTTCATCCTCAGTTTCCCCACCTAATGACAGATAATCAGCAATTCGAGAATAACGCCACTTAGCATTAGGATATTTATACTGGGAGAAAGTTGCTTGCTTAAATGGTGCATCAGTAGCATTGTAACGAATAATATGAGAAATCATCAAAGCATTTGCCAAACCATGAGGAATGTGGAAAATAGCTCCCAACTGATGAGCAATGGAATGACAAATACCCAAGAAACCATTAGCAAAAGCCATACCTGCCATGGTTGCAGCGTAGTGCATTTTTTCCCTCGCCTTGGCGTCATTAGCACCATTGTTATAAGCAGAAGGCAGATATTTAAAAATTAACCTAATAGCTTCCAACGCTAAACCATTAGTATATTCAGAAGCTAAAACAGAAACGTAAGCTTCTACCGCATGAGTCAAAGCATCAACTCCACCAAAAGCAGTCAAACTTTTCGGCATATTCAGCACCAACTCTGGATCGACAATAGCCATAGTTGGAGTCAAAGCATAATCTGCCAGAGGATACTTAATATTATTTCGGCGGTCAGTCACCACAGCAAAAGGCGTAACTTCCGAACCCGTACCAGAAGTAGTAGGCACTGCCACCAAAATAGCCTTCTCACCAAGAGGAGGCAGATCGTAAACCCGTTTACGAATATCCATAAA
The DNA here is from genome assembly GCF_010692555.1 of Okeania sp. SIO3B5. Lineage (GTDB taxonomy): Bacteria > Cyanobacteriota > Cyanobacteriia > Cyanobacteriales > Microcoleaceae > Okeania. Next base: position 2,410 of record NZ_JAAHHG010000572.1, read on the forward strand.
CCGCATTGCCAAACCTTCAAACTCTATTTCTGGATGCTCATACATCAACCACATAATTTTGGCAGCATCCATGGGGGAACCACCACCAATGGCAATAATCACATCAGGATTAAATTTCCGCATCATTTCCAAACCACGGTTGACAGTATCAAGGGAAGGATCGGGTTCTACATCATAAAAGATGTCATATTTAACTTCAACTTCATCCAGCACATTTTCTAAACCGCGAGTCATGCCGAGTTCGTAAATGGGTTTGTCAGTGACGATAAATGCTCGTTGTTTTCCCGCCAATTCTCGCATGGCAGTAGGTAAAGCTCCATATTTAAAGTAAATTTTTGGTGGAACGCGGAACCACAACATATTTTCTCGACGTTCTGCCACTGTCTTTATATTTAATAGGTGGTGGGGTTCGACATTTTCGCTAACTGAATTACCACCCCATGTTCCACAACCGAGAGTCAAGGAAGGATCAAGGCGGAAATTATAGAGGTCCCCGATCGCTCCTTGGGAAGAAGGAGTATTAATCAAAACCCTGGCTGTTTCGACGGTATCTTCAAATCGTTTGATATGATCTGTATTGGCAGGGGAAGTATATAGAGCTGCTGTATGTCCACGTCCACCAAATTCGACTAAACTTTCGGATTTGTCTACAGCTTCTTCAAAGGTATTTGCCCGATACATTGCCAAGATAGGTGAAAGTTTTTCGTGGGCAAATGGTTCTTCTTTATTAATATCTTCTACTTCACCAATAATTACTCTGGTATTTTCTGGAATGGAGAAACCGGACATCTCGGCAATTTTTTGTACTGGCTGACCGACAATTTCTGCGTTTAACCGTCCATTGACAATAATTTTGCTCCTCAGTTTATCTTTTTCTTCTGGGGTTAAGAAGTGAGCGCCTCTAGCAATAAATTCTTCTCTGACTGTATCGTAAATACTATCTACAACTACTACTGATTGTTCGCTGGCACAAATCATGCCATTATCAAAGGTTTTACTGAGAATAATTGAAGAGACTGCCATTTTGATATGAGCAGTTTCGTCAATCAAAGCTGGTGTATTACCCGCACCAACTCCCAAGGATGGATGACCGGAGGAGTAGGCCGCTTTGACCATTCCCGGTCCACCAGTAGCTAGGATCAGTTTAATATCTGGATGCTGCATCAGTTGTTGGGATAGGGGAACAGTTGGTTCGTCTATCCAACCAATTATCTGTTCTGGTGCCCCTGCTGCAACTGCTGCTTCGAGAACTACCCTAGCTGCTTCGCAGGTGCATTTTTTTGCTCTGGGGTGAGGAGAAAATATAATTGCGTTACGAGTTTTGAGACTAATTAGGGATTTAAAGATTGCTGTTGATGTGGGATTAGTTGTGGGAACTATTCCTGCTAAGATTCCTACTGGTTCGGCGATTTTTTGAAAGCCAAAAGATTTATCTTCTTCGATAACTCCGCAGGTTTTTTCGTTTTTGTATTTGTTATAGATAATTTCTGAGGCAAAGTGATTTTTGATTACTTTGTCTTCTACTACTCCCATGCCTGTTTCTGTGGCTGCCATTTTGGCTAAGGGAATACGAGCTGCATTGGCTGCTAGGGCTGCTTTTTTGAATATGTAGTCTACTTGTTCTTGAGTATAAGTTGCGTATTTTTCTTGAGCTTGTTTTACTCTTTTTATCAGTTCTTCAAGTTCTTGCTCGTTTGTTACTTTCATAATGACCTCTTAGAAGTTTGGAAACCCCGTCGCTTTAGCGCAGGGAGGAAAAACGACACAGCGGATTTATCGGCCGTCTGAGAACGAATAGCTGTAACCATCTTTTCTTTGAACAAAAGAGCAATGTTTGAAGCTAATTCCCTCAACAGTGCCGTTCGGGGTTTTGATATTGAACGATCCACTAGAGCGAATTGCCACCCGACCGATATAAACACCAGTCTTTTTGCCACTGGGGACAATCGCTCTCACAATGTCCCCCGTTTGGAATCCTTTAATCTGCTTTACTTGTGCTGACTTGCGAACCAACTCCCCAGCCTGATTATGCCGAGGGAAGCCGTATTTATCAACTTGAATTACCTGTCGGCGGCCATGGCCAGCGGATTTGATTAACAGCGGCTGGGTCGTCAAAACTTCTAAAGCCTCAATGTTGCCCACGCAAGCAGCATCCAGCCAATGGGTTTTCAGTAGCCCCAATCGACGGCGATTGAATTTAGTCTGAGCGCCAGAACCAGTGGACACAGACAGGCCAGTAGACTTCAGGGCATTAAACAGCGCCCACCGAGACGCATTAATGGCGACAGCATCCTTTAACGGTGCTTTAGCCCTGACTAGGACACGCTTAAGCAAGTCGGGCTTGCCATTGAGAAACTGCTTTATATCCTGATTTCCTTTGGCCTGATTACAAGGTGCACAGGCCAATGTCAGATTACTAACGCAATTGCTTCCACCTTTTGACCGTGGATGAATATGCTCGATTTCCAGTGGCACGTTTTCAGCGCCACAGTAAGCACATTTGCGTCCACACTTTTCCAGCAAATACTCTCGGACTTCGTAACCTTGTAATTCGCCTTGCTGATACTCCACACCCGAAATTTCAGGATTTTGCATCTTTTGCAGATCAAACTTGACAAGCTCCTGAGCAATACTACTTACCGCGCAGAGCCGTGTTAAGCGCTTGACCCAGGTCAGTACAGTTAAAACTCTGTGCTTAAGACTTGGCGGTAGCCACCCCCTAGGACGTGTCCGGTTTAGAAATCGTGGTTGACGATAGCGAGTTTTGCGACCGCGACGGTTACGGCGCAACGACCGGCGAGACTCCAGATCGTTTTTGATTTGTTGCCCACGGTGGGTTAGTTCTGCTGCCCAGATAACCTTGTCCCCATTTAGTAGGGCGATGCCAGTGGTTTTGCTACCAGGGTCAATTTTGATCTGACAGGGTTCAGGAGTAGAATTAACCTCTTTTTTTAAGATAATGGTGAATGGGTAACACCTGAACACAGATGCCTTTCTGGACTTGAGTAATGACCTGGCTACTCCTGGGTTGCAAGGTGTCAAGGGCTGGCGATTTGTATCTAAAACGAAGACATGGTTAGACATTGTTGCGTCTGTCCTGATTACTCGTAATGTTTGCCTCGCCAATGTTGCATTTCGGCGCATCCAGATAGCACCGCTTTACCCTTCGTAAACTTTTAACTATCTGGTTTCAGAGCTTGGGACTGGCAAGCATCCCAAGGTGAGAACTTTGACTCTTAAATGCAACGTAGTCAGTTAAGACTTAGGCTGGTCAGCTACCTAAATTAACAGGGCATGAAGCCCCGTCTCTTTAGAGGAGGGTGCTGACATTCTTTCCTTGCCCTAATTTTTGATTTTTCTGGGGCTGGTTTGATATCTGTTTATATTATAGTTCTGTTCTTTTTTTGTGGGGTTGACTCGAATTATTTTCTCTATTTTTTTGTACTTTTTTTATAATTGATGACACATTTTTCTGTTTAAGATTTAGTTAAGTTTAAATTAGTATTAAATTTAAGGTAGTTATGATAGTTTTATGTATTGAAAAAAAATATTTCGATTCATAAAACAAACAAAATTTTATCAAAAAATTACCTAAATAACACGTGAGTATGAAAGCCATCGTCTTTTAAGCGATGGATGAAAGGCGAGGAGTCGGATTTTAATCCGAAGTATTTTATTTTACCGAAAAGCAACGTTGAAGGCCCCATGTTTGGACCGGGGCATGAAAATAAGGGAATCGTTGAGACTAGACAACTAAAGTTTTCCTGTGCTATTAT
>NZ_JAAHHG010000573.1 GCF_010692555.1 Okeania sp. SIO3B5
TTCCCATCTCACCATCTCCCCATATCCCCATCTCCCTATCTCCCCATATCCCCATCCGCCTCCAGGGAGGGATTAGGGGTGGGTCCCTACCCTAACAAAAAGACTTTATTCAGCAGATAAATCAGTTTCACTTTCGCTGAATAAACAAAGCGATCGCCCCTAAAAATAACCACCCCATTACACCCGCTAAAGGATTACCATTCATCCCAACTATCCACTCTTCAACTACACTAGAATATTTAACTAAACCACCAACATTAATAATGTAATAACCCCAAACAAAACCAGCATGAATACCAATAGGCAAACCCAATAATTCTTGTTGATAATAAGTCAATTTATCTTTTTCTTTTAAGTTTAATACCTCACTATCTACAAGGTCTTTATAATTAGTCCCCATCCACTTCTTCTTACTTCTTACTTCTTTCTTCCTTCTTACTTCTTCCTTCTTCCTTCTTCCTTCTTCCTTGGTTAGGATTTGAGTCCCCATCCACTTTCTCCTTCTTCCTTCTTCCTTCTTCCTTCTTCCTTCTTCATCACGTTTTGCCCAAACAAAGATTAAACCTAACAACACCAAACCAGGAAACTGAAACCAAGTTCGTAAAATTTCTGCCACTGGTTTAATAAAGTGTAGTAAAGCATATACAACACTACTTACCCACAAAGCTACTTTTGGTTTGTAGTCTCGCTCCAACTCATCCAATAACCAACCTCGAAATAGTAACTCCTCAGCAAAACCAATACCCACAGATACCAATAAACCTTCCAGAATAAATTGAGGTAACTTTGCTGAAGGTGACTGCCATATTACCCATCCCAGAAGCGCTTCTAATATAAAAAAACCAAACAGACTAACTAAACCTATTCCTAAACCTTGCAAAAATTTCTGAAAGTTGCGCCTACTTATTTCTAAACCGTAGCGACGTAGTAGGTGTGGTTGTTGATAAACTTTCTTTCCCCAAAACTGGACCAAAATAATAAACTCTATATATAGGAGAGCGATCGCCAATATACTCGCCAAATTTGCATCTCGCCCAAAAAAATATATTGGTGCTGCTAGTGGTATCCAACTCAGAAGTAATATTAAAATAAAAATTCCTACTCTTATAGGAACCGGAAACTTTGCAATTTTGCCGAATAATAAATTTGGCACTACCAACACCTATAAAAAAGAGAAACCGAGCTTCTCAAAGTCGAAAATCGGTTTCTATAAATTACTATCAAATCAATCATCAGGTTCTATAGTGCTAGTTAGTCCCTGATGTTTTAAATTTTGGCAATAAAACTCAGCGTGTTCTAAAGCACAGGTAATTACCAATGCAATACCATTACTATGAGCTTCCATCATAATATCGACAGCTTGGGGTTGAGTTAGACTCGGCACTGTCTTCATCAAAGCCTGCACAACATACTCCATACTATTAAAATCATCATTATGGAGTAATACACGATAACGTGGTGCAGGTTTACGGACTGTGGAAGTGGAACGTTTTTCTATAGTCTCGACAGACACTACTCTATCCTGTTTAAAGAATACTAATAGTTCTTGACATCCTCCCGACGCTGCTCTGCGAGACAGCGCGGGATTCCCATCCACCAATCAAACAGACTAAGCTGACTGAACGACTCAGGGCGGGTTGACACCTCACTGGAAAATGCTGGCAATGCCAGTCTAACGCTTCCTCTGTGTCCGTTTAACGTCTCCGAGTGCCCCTCGGCGACGAGACATAAAAATATAGTCAAATATGACATATCATTATTTTGCAAGTGTTACCTTGACTGGGTTAACTACAACACCCTCGCTTCCCATAGCTAAAAGCATTTGGGACTGCTTTTTTCTTTTCCTCTTTGCATGATTATCTCTCTGATTCAATTTTTACTTGGTCATAATACAGAGGCTTGGACATAGGTTCTGATGTGTCTAGAGGTAGCGTGTCAGTCCAGGAATTTCACCCTATTGAACTCAGATCGTTGACTCTTGAGGATATTTGATTTTCGTTCTTATCACAGACATTGTTAGATTATGTCAATAGTCGCCCAAATTTCTGGAGACCATATGACTATATTTAACTATATTTGTTTTGAATGTTTATGATACCCAGATATTGTAAGTATATAGTTCATAAAAATATAGTCAAATATGACATATCCTTATTTTGCAGGAGTTACCCTGACGCTCGTGTTAGCGCAGCTCCTCCGGAGGAGGCACTACAACACCCTCGCTTCCCATAGTCAAAGACAAAAGAGAGCTGCTTTTCTCATTATGTTTAGAGAACCGTTCACATAACTCATTGATTAACCCAGTAACTCTGGGCCAATTTGATTATACCATTAATACAGATAGTCAAAAGTGATTAAATGTTGTCAAATATTTAGTAGCTCTTTTGTACAAATCTAACGAAGATATTTGACATCACTTGACTATATATGACTATATTTATGTATAACTTTTATTATACTAAGATAATTATAACATAAAACTTAACATTACTCAACAAAGTAAATCAAAAAAATCAAAATTAGGGGGTTATCTAAACTTTTGACTTTTAAATTTTGACTCAAACGCTCTAATTTGAGAATTATAATCTAAGAAGCTCCATAACTTAACTTTATTTATAATTTATATGAAACGTAGACCTCAAACTACCACCGAACCATCTAGATTCAACTATGCCACTATAGCAATTTTAGGAGGAGTATTTGTTTTAGGTATTGGCATCGGCATTGCCTTTAGCTCCACCGCTAATTTTACTCCCCAAAATGTGGCCTCTCGTGAATTTATCGATCGCAGCGTACCAAACCCAGAACTTTGTGTACAGTTTGGAGCTAGTGCTATGGTAACGAATATGAGAGTTTTCTTGACTCTCAATCCTTTTAATGTATATGTGTCTCAACCAAATATCAAACCAGGATGTGTCATCCGCAGAAATAACTGGTCAATTTTGGAGAAAAGAAACTTAGTCAACAACGAGCAAGTACGCGATTGTAAAAATCGAATGAATACTTTTGGTTATACCGGAAATATTAATGATGATCCAGAGATTAACTGTATCTATCAAAACGATAGTGCTCAAAACCTCTTCTTACCCGATCAATTAGGGCCAGGGGGAAATGCTCCTGAAAATAATTTCTAAGGGAGTAGGTTTTGATACGGAGACACGGAGACAGGGGGACGCGGGGACGCGGGGATGCGGAGACACGGAGAAAGGGGGACGCGGGGACGCGGAGAGGGGAAGACTCACAGATAGACGGACGCGACGGTTTTATAATCATGAATAGAGTTAGTAGATTGAATTAATTAGGGTTTGCTGAATAAAGCTAAAAGTCAGGATAGCTAAGGCAAAATAGCTTTTTATATTCAATTTATCTCCTAGTTTATGGCTCTTATTTGCCTCAAAACACTGAAATTTTTTGCTGAAATTCAAGAAAATTTCTTTACATAAAATGACCGAAACTGTTGTCTGTTCACCATTCTCCGCGTCCCCGCGTCTCCGCGTCCCCGTGTCCTACCCCCACCAACCAATTTTTCAGCAAACCCTAATTAGGGTTTGCGCTCATAAAGTCTTTTTGCTGAGGCAGGGAATAGGGAATAGTTAAAACTCAAGAGTTTAGGGGAGTTATAGAGTAATTCCTTGAAATAATAGTTTCTTGATTTGTCTGCCTCGCCTTACCTCAAAATACTCATTTTTTCAACTCTATTAACCGAAAAGCTGGTACAATTTCGGGACCTAAAATTGCTCAAACCAATATCAGTCAATACGCGTGATATTTAATCAGCAAGCCCTAATTACTCAATTATCCAATCTCCGCGTCTCCATGTCTCCACATCCCCGCGTCACCGCGTCACCGCGTCCCCGCGTCTCCATGTCTCCACATCCCCGCGTCACCGCGTCACCGCGTCAAATCTTAAAAAACTTACCCTTGTAAGAAGTGGGGAAGTCTACCTCTAAAAACCGCCAATATCGTCGTAAAACCTAGAAAGAGGTAAATCCTTAACTACACGAACTTCTATAATATTTTTGCCTTCTAGAGTAACAGAACGAGGAGAAGTAAGAACAACACCACCAGCACCAAGAGCTGCTCCTGCCAGAAAACCAAAACCTGAACCTGTCAGTATTAATAATCCTAACCCTCCACCAGCACTACTGGCAGCCAAAACTTTTTCATTTACATTAGGACGGCCTCGGAGTAATTCTGATTCGGCAGAAAAAGGAATTAAGCGCTCATCTAAATATATAGCCCTGGCAATAAATTTACTTCCGTTATTCATAGTATCAAAACCACCAACTACAGGTGTTCTAGCTGGTACTATAACTCTACCAGATTCGTCAACGATCGCCTCTTTGAGCAGCAAAACTTCCTGTATCTCAATATCTAGCGGCAATGTAACTTTTTGAGAAGGATAAATTAAACCTATAACTTCTCCTTCCTCAATTAATATGGAAGAATTATCTTCAGATTGTTTTTGCCCCGATGATCCAGGCAAAGGTTCTCCAAAAGTAATCACACCTACTGATGCTGTAGTATTGTATTTTGATTTTTCTCTGGACTCTGGAGGAAGTGAAATAACTGTCTCTTCTTCCTCTCTCGTCTCAAGTGCGGGTATTTCTACAACCTGAGAACTTTCGGTTTCAGGTTTTTCATTACCCAGAGCATCTATTATTGGAGACCTAAATCTACCTGGCCTGTCAGTAGGAATGACCAAAAATGGTACGGAAGGCTCTGGAGAAGGCCCTGGGTTCGGTAAAGGAGATTCTTCTTCCGGAGCAGTGTCTAACAAACCGACACTATCTTGCTTTGGTTGAGTAGAAGCTTGATTATCTTCTTCTTCGGTAGTTTGAGGATTTTCTACTTCTGTAGTTTCTGGCTCAGTTACCTGTTGTTCGGTAATTTGAGAATTTTCTACTTCTGTAGTTTCTGGCTCAGTTGCTTGTTGTTCGGTAATTTGAGAATTTTCTACCTCTGTAGTTTCTGGCTCAGTTGCCTGTCGAGCTGAAATTATTGCTTCTGATGGCTCTGAAAATTCTCCCTCAGCCATAAGCAAACGTAACTGCCAACTATTTTCCTGTGGTTCAACTTGTTCTAATTGTACTTGTTGAGTAGAGATAACTACTTCAGGAGCAAAATCTATAATAACTTTTGCTTGTTCTGGTTGCTCTTGAGAAAGACTAACTCGGCGCACCAAACCATCGGGATATAACTCAGTTACATCTACACTAACTTCTGTATTTGGAATATATACAATCAGGCGAGCTGGTTCATTTTCCAAAGAAAAACTAGGAGCTGTACCTGATGGGAGAGTAAACTGGAGTTGATTATTGTCTGAGTCAAAAAACCAGTCTGTTAAGAAGGCTGCAAAAACTGGCCGAGTAAAACTAAAATTAATTACCAGTGTTCCTACTAATCCAAGAAATTTTAATAAAAGTTTTGATTTTAACAGATTTTTTGGAGATAAATATTGATTGGGCATAGCTAGCTCCTCACATTTTGGGTAGTGGTGCAGTCATAATTGTATAGGGAGGCTCACACGGATTATGGCACGGATATACGGATATTGTATAGGGGTAGGGGAGTGGCTCACACGGATTATGGCACGGATATACGGATACGGAAAGTGGGGAAGTGGGGGAGTGGCTCACACGGATTATGGCACGGATATACGGATACGGAAAGTGGGGAAGTGGGGGAGTGGCTCACACGGATTATGGCACGGATATACGGATACGGAAAGTGGGGAAGTGGGGGAGTAGGTAAGAAACCAAAATACATCCCCTTTCTTTCTAATTGGAACTGAGGTAATCATAGCTAATATCATTAGACATCTCCGATATTAACGAAGTCAGAAGTCAGAAGTCAGAAGTTATATCATGTCCGGTTGAATAATTAGACTTTGGTGGAAGGAAGGCAGAAGGCAAGAGGCAGGAGGCAGAAGGTTTTCTCAAGAGTGTCACCTTGATTTTATACACAAACGATGCTATCGAACACGATATTAGAAGTTAACCCACCCCTGCCCCTGCCCAACCCACCCCCGCCCCTGCCAGGAGGGAGGGCTGTTTCATTCTCGATAGACACGGGGACGCGGGGACACGGAGACACGGGGATAGAGGCTTTTAAGCAACGTTGAACCAAATATTCTCTCAGAGCTTAAAGGCGCTTATTTGCGCTCAAAAT
>NZ_JAAHHG010000574.1 GCF_010692555.1 Okeania sp. SIO3B5
TTCTACTAACTGCATTATCCCTCCTGTAAACATTTAACGAGCTGTTCTGCTTTCCTTTCTCAGTCTAAGATATTTTTAATTGTTTTCCTATGTTTTTCTATAAAATCAATAAAACTTTACAATACTACAGCAAATTTCAGGAAGCGTGAGGTATAGTTTAAGACTAATCTATTCTATAATTTTTATTCATTCCCTATTCCCTAAAAGCATAAAACTTTGTACATTATCAACTCGAAAACTGCTGTAAGTATTTAGATAAACTTTTTTCATCTACAACCTACAACCTAAAACCTGACACATAAAGGCAGTATAGTGAGAATAAATTAAATTTATTAAATATGCCTGAAACAAGAAAATATTGGCAAATTTATGCCTCTGATAATCCACCTAATTCATTTGTAGAACTTGTCAAAAATTATGCACCAAAATTATCCCTTAAATATCTACAACAATAATAATAATAATTATTATGGCATTGTGGAATTAAAAATACTCAAAAACTAGCAGATTTTGGGGAGAAAAAACAAGATTAACCTACCCTTGAATAAGGTGATAGATTTTAGGTAAAAACAGTGTTTTTTTACTCAATAGGAAATGCTGACAATACAAGTAATTATGCAATATCACCATCCACCAAGATATGTAGCAAATATCAGGGCTATTTAATCTAATTATTTGTAAGCATTCAGCCATTAGTGGTCAGCTTTCAGGAATTAGTAATTTGAGGGTTAGCCAATCTATTTTGTACTTTTAATTATCTTAAATATTTGAACTTTTATTCCTCCTTAAATGACAATTAAATTAATAGCTGATGGCTGATAATTGACGCCTGAATGCTTACAATTATTTAGATCAATTTTTTTCATCTACAACTTAATATCTACCACCTAATACCTGAAAAATAACCGCAGCATAGTGACAATAAATAAATTGATTGAATATGTCTGAAACCAGAAAATATTGGCAGATTTATGCCTCTGATAATCCCCCTAATTCATTTGTAGAACTTGTCAAAAATTATGCACCAAAATTATCAGTAAAATATCTACCACAATTATTATGGCAGCGTGGAATTAAAGATACTCAAAAATTAGCAGGTTTTTTAGACCCAAAACAATATCAACCAACTAACCCCTTTGAATTTGGCATCGAAATTAACAAAGCTGTAGAAAGAATTATTGATGCTAAAAAAAATCAAGAAAAAGTTGCTATATGGGGAGACTTTGATGCGGATGGCATTACTTCAACATCTGTACTTTGGGATGGATTAGGAGAATTTTTTCAGAAAAATCATCAATTAACTTATTACATTCCTAACAGATTAACAGAATCTCATGGTTTAAATATTGCTGGGATTGAACAGTTAGCAAAAGAAAATTATAGTTTAATAATAACCTGCGATACTGGTAGTACAAATATTGCCGAAATAGAATATGCAAATAACCAGGGAATAGACATAATTGTCACCGATCATCACACTCTACCTCCTCAACGTCCACCCTTATTAGCTATTATTAATCCTCGTTATTTATCCCCCTCTCATCCCCTATATAATCTCTCCGGAGTTGGAGTAGCTTATAAATTAATAGAAGCACTTTATTTAACTCATCCAGAAATACCTAAACTACCCTTAAAAGAATTATTAGACTTAGTAGCTATTGGTTTAATTGCCGACCTAGTTCAACTAACAGAAGAAAGTCGGTATTTAGCACAAATAGGAATTGAAAAATTAAGTACACAACTTCACAAAACTACCAGACCAGGAATCGCCAAACTATTAGAATTATGTAAAAAAACAGGCGATCGCCCCACAGATATTTCCTTTGGTATTGGCCCTCGGATTAATGCTGTCAGTAGAATCATTGGAGATGCCAGCTTTTGTGTAGAATTGCTCACCAGTCGTAACCCCCAACGTTGTCAACAACTGGCTATAGAAACCGAACTGGCCAACTCCAGGCGCAAATCTCTACAAAAAGAAGTAATTCGAGACGTTACCCAAAAATTGACCAAACTAGACCTTTCTACCACTAATGTCATAGTTCTCACAGACCCTCAATGGCCTGTAGGTGTGTTAGGATTAGTAGCAGGTCAAATAGCTCAAGAGTACAACCGTCCCACTATTTTGTTGACAGAAGAAACTGAGGCGGTCAAAAACTCCGAGGAACCATTATTAGCCCGTGGTTCTGCCCGTTCCTTTGGTCAAATAGACCTATACCAGTTAGTTAAAAATCAGGAACATTTATTACATCGGTTTGGAGGCCATCCTTTTGCTGCTGGTCTAAGCCTGCCAGTAGAAAATATCCCCATATTTACAGATGCGATTAATCAATTATTAGGACAAACATTAGCGACAGTTAACCAGACTTCAACAATAGATGTAGATTTAATTGTTACTGTCTCTGAGCTGGGTAGAGATTTATTTCAAGAACTTAAACTTTTAGAACCCTGTGGTATGGGCAACCCTGTTCCTAAACTTTTAGTCCAAAATTGTTGGTTTAGTAATGTTTGGCACAGAAATCAAAAAGATTTAAACGGAAAAAAAGTTCAATATATCAAAACAGATTTTGAAATTTGGGATGAGTCTGGGGAGAAAGGGTTCCCTGGTGTTTGGTGGGGTCATTATAAAGATGAAATTCCTGAAGAAAGATGTGATGCTTTGGTAGAGCTAGACTTCAATGCCTATAAAAAACGTTATGAAGTCAGACTTATTGCCGTACAACCATCACTCCAAAATACTCAAGTTAAAGCATCAAACCTTGTAGATTGGATTTGGGACTGGCGTAATAGTCAGAAAGTCGGTAATCTAGAAGAAATAAAAATTAATAGCCAAAAAGATTTTTTGATTCTCAAAGAATGTCCCACTAGCTGGAACGATTTGCGAATCTGGTTCCGGCGAGCAATGAATCAACAAAAGAAATTGGCGATCGCCTACTCACAACCTCCTATGGTCCCCCCGACAGATATCTGGCAACAACTTCTGGGTATTTCTAAATATCTTAGTCGTACAGCTAAACCTGTCACCCGTTATCAACTCCTAAAAAAATTAGGTATTGGTGATACTACTCTCAAATTAGGTTTTCAAGTGCTACAATATTTATGTTTCAATGTCAAGTATAAAGACCAAGCATTTTACATAACTCAAAATCAAATCAAAAACCAAAAATCAGAAACTCAATCCCAAATAATCGAAAAGTTCCTAGCAGCAATATCAGAAGAACAATTTCGGCAAAAATACTTCTGTGAAGTACCATTAAAAACAATAGAAGCGATCGCAGCCCAGACAATCTTAGAAGATACTACCAAACCTGAAGACGAAGATGAGAGCCAGGCGGTTTTAACTTGGTGAAACATGAGGCACGGGATTCCCATTCGTAGTATTCTACACATTGATTTACACTTGTAATGCGGATTGGAATGCTGCTCAAAATATTGGCCAGTGGTTAGGCAAATCATGTCCTTTGAGCCTTAAGAAAGCTGTATCTGTAATGGGTATGGATGATTCAGAGGTAGGGATCAATGACAGTCCCTCAACTAATGAGTTGTTTAAACAGGTGGATTTATCCGGTGTTTAAACTGCCTTTAGAATCCACGTGGATTTATCCCGTGGAGTGTCAATATCTCTATTCCCTTCTAGTTGCTCTAAAATAATTAAGTTGTGACATAGAATAGACTCTATTATGCTCATCTGTCCCGAATGTGAGTTTGAAAACCCGAACCAGAATAAATTCTGTGAAAAATGTGGTACATCCCTAACCCACAAAAATTGTCATCAATGTGGATCGCAAGTGTACTTGAGCGCTCAAAAATGTCACAACTGTGGTGCTGATATAGCTCAAGTCTGGAAGGCAATTATAATTACTCAAGCAGAAGCTCTCCTCCCCGACTCACCTGAAATTAATCTCAAGGAAATGGGGCAAGAAGAAGTAATCACCGGAGCAAGTCCCCTGGCCAAAGATTCGGCGGATTCAGCAGCACATGTTCTTATAGAAGAAGCCGAAGAGATTTTAGAATCTTCCGAACTTTTGGAGGCGGAAATAGAAGTCGATCTACAACCTGCTGCCGAAGTAGAATCAGAAGATACTTTACCAGAAACAATAACTGAAGCTGACGATCCATGCCAAAAATTAGAGGAGTTAGATAATTCTGAATCAATTACCCCAGACATCCTCAGTCCAATGTCTGAAGCAGCAAACACAGAGAATAAATTATCCTCAAATCCAAATGACGATCTAGAAATTCCCTCCACTGCATCAGAAAAATATTTAGATTCCCAACAGCGCTATCAACTATTGGAAACTATACCACCAAGAAACCAAGGTGAAACGGTAGTAGTGCAAGTACTAGACTGTAACCCACTAGAACAAACACCCCTCAAAGCTTGGTTACGTAGTAACTCCGGTAATTTTAGACCACCTATTTATAGTCCTCAAGAGAATGAGTTATCAGGTTACCAAAATCAAGAAAGTCAATCTTATGTCTCAAACCAACAGGGACAAACAACGGAGATAGAAGCTTTGATTTTTCCCACAATTGCTCAACCATATTTAGCATTATATTCCCAACTACCTCAACACTTTCCTGCTGTTCAGGATAGTTGGCGGTCGCAAAACGAAGAAATATTACTTGTGGCAGACTACAGTAGTTTGCCATTATTAGTAGACCTTTGGGCAAGCGAACACCTTTCCCAACTACAAATTCTATCCTGGTTGCAGCAAATGACTGAACTTTGGGTAGCTCTAGCACCATGGCATTGTTGCCAAAGTATACTGGAATCAGAAAATCTCCGGGTAAGTCAAACAGACAATAATGATATAAAATTGCAACGTCTGTACTCAAAACCTGGCGAGACTCAAAATCTCCAAGATTTAATGAAATTCTGGCAATCGTTATTTGAGCAATCTCAACGGACACAGTTTGGTTGGATAACAGCTTTAATGCAAGATTGGCGGGATGGTAAAATACAAACTATTGAACAATTGCGATCATATCTAATGACTACTGAAGATAACTTACAACCCCAACCACCTCCTACATCTCCACCTACAGTTTTGCAAATTGATGACACTGTCCCACAAATAGTAGAAAATATAGAAACTCAAGACACTGAACTTTTGCCGATACAGTTGGTAAATTTGGAAAATGCTGGTAAAAGTGATGTAGGCAGTCAACGAGATCATAATGAAGATTCTTTTGGAATTCAAACTCAGATAGAAAACCAAGAAACACCCACCGAAAAAATTATTCAAGCTAAAGGACTTTATGTGCTCTGCGATGGTATGGGAGGTCATGCTAGCGGAGAAATAGCGAGTCAAGTAGCAGTAGACACGATTAAACAATACTTTAAAGTTGAAAGTAGTTGGTCAGTTGGTTTGCCCTCTGAAGAAATAATTCGTGAGGCAATTATACAGGCAAATAAGGTAATCTACGAGATTAATCAACAAGAAGTCCGCTCTGGTAGTAGTCGGATGGGTACTACTTTAGTGATGGCAATGGTTTACGATACAAAAGTAGCTGTAGCTCATGTGGGTGATAGTCGTTTGTATCGTCTCTCTCGTCAGGGAGGTTTAGAGCAGATCACTCTAGATCATGAAGTAGGACAGAGAGAAATTAATCGTGGAGTTGAACCGGAAATAGCTTATGGTCGCCCTGATGCTTATCAATTAACTCAAGCTTTAGGACCGCGAGATGAAAATTTTGTCAGACCAGATGTGCAATTTTTCGATCTTGATGAGGATAGTCTGTTAATTCTAGCATCTGATGGTTTAACAGATAATCAGTTTCTGGAAAATAATTGGAAAAATCTCCTGGAACCTCTTTTAGACAAACAAGCTAATTTAGAGTTTGGTGTAAACCAGTTAATTAATTTGGCAAATCAGCATAATGGTCACGATAACATTACAGTAATTGTGATTCGTGCTTTAGTGAAGCCACAAAAAGGCGTTGCTGAATACTGAGATGATTGAGGCCGACACGGGGACACGGAGACACGGAGACACGGGGACAGGGGGACACGGGGACACGGAGACACGGGGACACGGGGACACGGGGACACGGGGACAGGGGGACACGGGGACACGGGGACACGGGGACACGGGGACAGGGGGACACGGGGACACGGGGACACGGGGACACGGAGACACGGAGAGAGGAAGAGAGTCGTGGAGGGA
>NZ_JAAHHG010000575.1 GCF_010692555.1 Okeania sp. SIO3B5
CGCTCTTCCGATCTAGCGTGTATAAAATTAAGGTGACAATGAAAGAAAACCTTCTGCCTCCTGCCTCCTGCCTCCTGCCTTCGGACAACCATTGTCTAATTATTCAACCGGACATGATATCATAGACGATCTGAGATTAACTTTGATTTTATTAGGAATAAATCTAGTTATCTTTATGATCTTTGTAAAAAAATATGTAAGCATTCAGCTATTAGCGTTCAGCTCTTCCTGCGGAATGTGCTCGCATTCAGCTTTTTAATGAATGAACCAAGTATTTGATTAACTTCTACTACATTTTTAAACACAGAATTGAAGCACAAGAACAACGAGCTTAAATTGTCCACTAAAGGTAATAAAACTGATAATGCAGTTCCAATCATAGGAGGCTAGCTGACTGCTGTTTGCGCAGCATTCCGCAGGAAATGCTTACAAAAATATTTAATTCAGAAAAAAATACGGAATTTTTGAAAATAATTGGGTGCAGTATTAGTGATTTTTATGAAATTTTGTACTGAATAAAGTCGCAAACTTCTGTAGTTTGAACTAATAAAAAAATCAAAGGAGTTTCCATGAATCAAAAAAAGGAACACACAATTATGGTGGTAGATAATGAATATAAAAATGCCAATTTAATGTTAAATTTATTAAGATTTTCTGGTTTTAATGTCATTGTAGTAGAGGATGGGGAAAGTGCGATTGAGAAGGTAAAAAATGTATTACCAGATTTGATTTTACTAGATATAATTATGCCAGGAATAGATGGTTTTGAGGTTTGTAGATACTTGCAAGCTTCAGAAAGAACTAAAAATATTCCTGTGATTTTTATGACTTCACTTTCTGAATCTACTGAAAAAATAAAAGGTTTAAATTTAGGAGCTGTAGACTATATTGTTAAACCGTTTAAACCAGAAGAACTTTTATCTAGAATAGATATACATATACGCTTACAAAAAGAGATAAAAGAACGGACGGCAGCAGAAATAGAATTGCAGAAATCTGCATCTGAACTGGAAGAACGAGTGCAGGCAAGAACTGCAGAACTTTCTCAATCTTTAGCAGAACTTAAAGCAGCTCAATTGCAACTAATTCAAAGTGAAAAAATGTCTAACATTGGGGCATTAGTTGCTGGTATTGCCCATGAGTTAAATAATCCAGTTAGTATAGTTGTCGGTAATGTTAATTTGGCGGAAAAATATCTCACAGCAATTATTAATCATATTAAATTATATCAAAAAGAATTTCCTAATCCTGGTCTAATAATTGAAAAAGACGCGGAAGATATGGATATAGATTTTCTGATTGAAGAGCTACCAAAAATATTATTTTCCGTAAAAAAAGCCAGTGATCGCATAAGTGAAATTAGCGTATCATTGCGAAGTTTTGCTAGGGCAGATAGTACTTCAAAAGTAGCTTTTGATATTAACGAAGGTATAGATAATACTCTGATAATTTTACAGCATCGACTAAAAGCTAATAATCAACGTCCAGCCATTGAAATTGTCAAAAATTATGGAAGTTTACCTCAGATTAATTGTTATCCAAATACCTTAAATCAAGTTTTTATGAATTTGTTAGTCAATGCAATTGATTCTTTGGAAGAATACAACTATAAAAAACTTAAAACTTATCAAGAAATTCTGCAACATCCAAATCGGATTACTATTACTACTTCAATTATTGAATCCTATGGAGTAGAAATTAGAATAGCTCATAATGGACTGGGAATACTGGAAAACCTCAAAGATAAACTATATGAAGCTTTTGAAAATGCCAATACTAACAATAAAACCAGCAACTTAGGATTATCTATGAGTTACTTAATTATAGTCAATAAACATGGAGGAGAATTGGAATGTAATTCTCTTCCTGAAAAAGGAACAGAATTTGTGATTAAATTACCAAATCAAAAAAGAGAAAAAAAATTATATTCATTAATTGATAATGGATAATTGATAATTGATAATTACCTCTGGTTAAAACCGAGAGGATTGAATATCTCCTGATATTATTTCTTTTTTTTCCCCTTAAAAGGGGAGGCTTTAAACCAGAATTATTAATAATTAATAATTAATAATTCGGTAAGCATTCAGCCATCAGCTAGCCTCCGGAGGAGGAACTGCGGACTTCAGCTATTGCTTTTAATTTACGATCAAAGCTTTATTAATTATTTTACTAGAAAAGTTGGTTCCCTTGCCCTTAAAGTCTATTTTAATTTAAACACTGTCCTTAAGGAGAGAGTCTTGTTGCGCTCGAGTTGACAGCTAATAGCTGTTTGCGCAGCATTCCGCAGGAAATACTTAGGGCTTGCTGAAAAAGTCTTATGGGTGAGGGCAGGAGACAGGAGACAGGAGACAGGAGAAATGGCTTGGGAGCGAGGAGGTAGTAGTTAAGAATTGTCCCAAGATTGTTCTGCCCAACTATGCGCCTAAAATACTAACTTTTTGAGCGTGAAGAGCTGAAACAGGCGCACTTTTTTCGGTCCTAAAAAGGTTAAAACCTTTACCTGTAATACCAATTTAAAAAAAGAATGCTACGAAAAGGTAGATATCGATCGGATATGCTTAAAAATAGCTGCCCCAGTTTATTTTAGATAGTTATTTCTATCGTTTTTCCCTTTTTTTCAATATTTACCCCTTCTTCCTTCTTCCCTCTTCCTTCTTTCTTACTTTTACCATTTGTAACAAACATTTATCACGCTTGGTATAAATGCTTTGATATTTAATCAGCAAGCCCTACTTACAAATTATAAATAATTTGATAGTGTTCTTGATTATCTTCTGCTGATTTATACCATTAGACTACTAATTTCTTATTTTTAAGATTATTTTTTAATTTATAGCAATTCCCATACTTGTGAGGTACAAAATTCCTTGGTTTTAGGGAGTAGGGAGTAGGGAGTAGGGAGTAGTAATTCTGGTTCCGTAGGAATCGATAAAGAAGAAAAACAACTGTACCTTATTAGCTTGGGAAAGACTATAGCAATATGATTTTAGTTGTGAGATATTGGAGACTTTTGCTTTAGGTATGGAGGGAATAGGGAATAGGGAAGAAAGGAATACATAAGAATAAGATAACTGCTATATCCTATACTTTACAAGGAACACCTCAATTCTCACATCTGATTCCTGATTGCTATATATTACCTGCAATAATAAATTGACATATTTGAACATATAAGTTTTAGATTTTAATTTAATTAGATATAAGTATTTAATACTTAATATTAAACACTTATATCTAATTGTATAGATATTTTCATGTTAAACTTAAATTATACCATTTCTCAAAAGTTTTGCTACATTTCCTTGGAAGTAGGGAGTAGGGAGTAGAGAGTAGGGAGTAGGGTTTAAAGGCATAAAATATTTTGGATTAATGCCGATAATTCTCTACATTCATTACTGAATTATTATTATTACTTAATAACTGAAGTTGCATTGGAAGTATAGCATTATTTTTGGGAATTGTTATTATACATTACTGAAGTGAATTTCAAAAAAGTAAAAATGTATGATTTAACTCAATTTGGACTCAGAGATATGTCTGAATGTGGGCTAGCTTTACGCCAATTAGGAAAAGATGCTCATACGACAGAAGAAGTAAGCAATAGAATTATTAAATATCTTTATGAAAATCTAATTAGTAAAGATATCAAAGAAAAATCCTGCGTATTAATCCGTATGTTTCAGACTATTCCATATAAACAACTCAGTCATGAACTGCAAGAATATGCTTCTAAATTATTAAATAATCAATCAGTAACTCCTAATTTAAAGTGCTTAACCTTGCTGAGTACTGCTGGGGAAAAACCAGAATGGAATTTACGACAAAAATCTTCTGGACACAAAGCAATTCCTTTAGTAAACAAAGCAGCGATCGCTAAAATTCCAATGATATCAAGGCTAATTCAACAATTAGGATTAGACCCTGGTCAAGTACTAGAAGAAGACCCAAATTTATTGGCTGATTTAGAGCAAAAAATGTACAACGTATTTTATGTAGCTGATGCCTTTGGTAGCCCTTATATTCCAGCCCAGAAATCATTTGTAATTCCTTTTAATATTAAATCTGTAATCGGATTTGGAGGTTTATTACCTTCAGGAAATATGTTTGTAGTTTTAATGTTTTTAAAGGTAAAAGTACCAAGAGAAACTATTGATTTATTAAAGCCATTAGCACTAAGTGTTAAGATAGCACTTTTGCCCTTTGACCGAGGCAAAATTTTCTCATCTAGCCAAGATAAAGATCAAACAGTTAGTCAGAACGAACTAAAATATAAAGATAGAATTATTGAAGAACTTAAATCAGAAAATGCGACATTAAATCAATTATTAGATGTATCGGAGAAATCCACATTAATTCAATCTGACCGTTTAGAAAAAGCAATTGCTGAAGAGCAAAAAACCTTAGAAAAACTGCAGATAACCCATGCCCAATTACTACACACAGAGAAAATGTCTAGCTTAGGACAAATGGTAGCTGGTGTTGCTCATGAAATTAACAATCCAATTAACTATATTCATGGAAATATTACTCCAGCTCAAGAATATGTTCAAGACATACTAGAATTGCTAGATATGTATCAGCAGGAATTTCCTCATCCTACACCAGAAATTAAAATTAAAATAGCAGAAATTGACCTGAATTTTATTAAGAAAGACCTCAATGAAATTATTAGGTCTATGGAGATAGGTACAGAAAGAATTTATGAGATAATTAAGTCAATGCGTAGCTTTTCTCGGTTTGAAAAAACAGAGTTTAAACAAGTTGATGTTCATGAAGCAATAGACAGTACATTGATGCTTTTAGAAAGCCGGATGAAAGCAACAACTTCTTCCCCAAAAATTAGGCTGATAAAAGAATATCAAGAATTACCATTAGTGGATTTTTATGCTGGTCAACTTCATCAGGTATTGATGAATATTTTGAGTAATGCTATTGATGCGTTGGATGAATATAATGAACAACGCACGCCAGAAGAAGTCAGGAAAAATCCGAGTCAAATTAAAGTTTGTACTAAGATTTTAAATAAAGAGTGGGTAGTAATCTCAATTGCAGATAATGGTTTAGGTATGGCTGAAGAAGTTAGCAAAAAATTATTTGATTCTTTTTTTACAACTAAATCTTCAGGAAAAGGAACTGGATTAGGGTTATCTATTAGTTATCAAATTGTTGTGGAAAAACATGGCGGAAAATTATTGTGTTATTCTCAACCAGGAAAGGGAGCAGAGTTTATAATTCAGATTCCTATTAGGCAGAAAATTAGTTAAGCAGTATCGTAAGATTCAGTAAAATAATTAAAGATTTTAAGTATTGCAATTAAATTATTTATGGTAATTTTCTCTGATTAGCTCTCTCTTCTCCACTTCCTAAACTCGACTCCTAAATGATAAATTTAGAGTCACTGAATTTACTGGAGTTTAGACTATAATAGACATCTCCAGAAAAGAGGGAATAGGGAATAGGGAATAGGGAATAGGGAATAGGGAATAGGGAATAGGGAATAGGGAATAGGGAATAGGTAATAGGAACTGGAGTTTAGACTAATTACAGCGGGCCGAAAACTTGCTGAGGGAAAATAGTGAGATAGTCGAACCTAGGCTGAAACTATTTCTGCATCAGCATTGCAACGACTTTTAAGTTAATTATTCCCCCGCCTGTGCTATGGGTTAATTTTGCCATGGCAAGACTTTTTGAATAGTTTGAATCACCTAAGTCCTTACTCAAATCCCCTCAAAAATACTTTTCATCAAGAGCATCAAGTATTACCCCAGGGTAGTGAATTCCAAGTCTTAATTGCTTCTCGGCAAATTATTTGAAGAACTCAAAATTTAGTCTAAACTCCAGGAATTTAGCTGAATACAAAAAAATTTTGAGCAGAATTTTATCAAAGTGATATTAGTGATAATTTAAAATAAAATATGTATGTAAAAAAGCCTGTAAACTTTTGCCCTTCTTATATCAATTACAATTTATTAATACTATACTTAGGTAGCACTTCAATTATTAAGTAATTAGGGCTTGCTGATTAAATATCGCGTGTCTTGACTGGTTTTGGTTTTACCCTTTTCAGGTACTAAGGGAGTACCAGCTTTTAGGTAGTAATGGTTCAAAAATCTAAGATTTTCGGCATTTCGAGGGGTAGAAAATCACTTTTACGATTCTTCT
>NZ_JAAHHG010000576.1 GCF_010692555.1 Okeania sp. SIO3B5
ATAAACGGACGTGGAGGCAAGGGTAAGACTACCGCCTACGGTAGCAGCAGTCAATGAAGTGTCAACCCACCGAGGAGCTTAGGCTCGGTAGGAATCCCCGTGCCTAACAGCCGGGGAGGATGTCAATTCCTTTCCATAATCAAAAATTTAGTTATCAAAGTTAAAAAATATGTTTGATTGTATAATTGTAGGAGCAGGCCCAGCAGGAGGTACAGCAGCTTATCATTTGGCAAAGAAAGGACGCTCCGTTTTAGTCATAGAAAAAGAATCTTTGCCTAGAATTAAAGCTTGTGGTGGTGGGGTATCTCCAGCTATTGCTCAGTGGTTTGACTTTGATTTCACTCCAGCCATTTCTCTCAAGGTCAAGAAAATTCGCTATACATGGAAATTAGAAGACCCCGTAGAAGCAAATTTACCTTCTGCAATGTGGATGGTTAAACGGGATATTTTCGATCATTTCCTGATCCAAAAAGCTCAAGCAGAAGGTGCAGAATTAAGAGATAAAACAGAAGTTACAGGTATTGAATTTAAAAGCGATCGTTGGGAAGTTAAAACAAATGGAGAACCTGTTATAGGTCGTTATTTAATTGCGGCTGATGGAGCTAAAGGCCCAATGGCTAAATGGTTGGGTTTCAAAGAGTCTAAAAAACGGCAAAGTTTGGTCTTTGAAGCAGCATTAAAAGACCAAAATCAACAAGTTAATTTTGAATTTGGCTCAGTGAAAAATGGCAATATCTGGAGTTTTCCGAAAGCAGATTCTTGCTCAATTAATATTGCTACTTTTAGAGGTGGAGAACCCAAAAATTTATCCAAAGATTTGATAGAATATGCACAGAAAATTGGTTTAAGTGTAAATCAAAATGAATTATTAGAACATCCTATTTCTCTATGGGATGGAGATAAAAATCTCCACACAGAAAATGCAGTATTAGCAGGAGAAGCAGCAAGTATATTAGACCCTTTATCTGCTGAAGGAATTCGCCCCTCAATTTTCAGTGGAGTCAAAGCTGCTGAAGCTATAGATGAAGCTTTAGGAGGTAATGGAGATGCTCTGAAGAAATATACTCAGGTAATTAATGAAGAATGGGGTGCAGATATGGTTTGGGCAGGTCGTTTAGCAGGAGCATTTTATCGGTTTCCTAAAGTAGCTTATAAAGTGGGAGTTAAACTACCTGTAGCAACTGAAGTAATGAGTAGAATTCTGTGTGGAGAATTGCGTTATGCAGATATTGCTAACCGGGCAATTAAAAAACTCAGTGGTAGTTTTTTACCAGGAAGAAGTTAGTTGAATAACATTATGCTTAAATTTCCCAGTTTATACAACAATAAACTTTGATAATCAAAATAAATATTAAAATTATGCCAGTAAATACAAAGTTTTACCGTCTTGTTGAACTGACAATTCTGAATTTAGCTACTGATATTTTTGATTGTTATTTTGACAGAAAAGCAAATTAAGATGTAACGGTTTACCTGATAGTAATTTTCAGAAAAATTGAGCTTAAGGTAAAAACAAAAACTTTTAAAGGGACGTTCCACAAAACGTCCCTAATGTGGTTAAGTTGAACGAAAAATTATCTAAGTTTTAATAAATTATTGATTTAGTAAAAACCCAGAAATAATAACTCAACGAAGTATCTTTAACTATTCAGAGATCAATCTTTGCTCTGTAGCGATTGTAGCAACTGAAACCCAACCAATTCTACCTTTTTCTGGTCCTTCTAAAACCTTGACTTTAGCCATTTTTAAAAATTTGTTTTTTGCGTTTTCAAAAGATGAATCAGGGTTAGTTGAATTAGATTGTGCAGGATTTTCTAAAATTTCAACTGCTGTACCAGATTTAATAGGAGTTTGAATAGAAAAAATCTCGCCAAAAGCCTCATCTAGACCTATTTGTTCACCCGATAATAGTTTTTCCGCAACCTTAAAGCTTTGGGTTGCTGTGCTTTCATCTTGAGAGCTATGGAGTGGGATAAAATTTTCTGGAGAACTACCTTGTAATATATTTACATCTTCATATCTTGGTCTTTGATCTATAGTACCTTGAAGTATGCCTATATTGCTTTCTCCTTCTATCTTTACATTGTTGTTTTTTGCATCATATTGTTTTGAATTATTGTTTGTAGTTGACGTTCCATTTTGAGTAATACCAGAATTTTCATTTCCTTTAATTTCAATTTGGTTATTTTTTGATTCATAAGTATTAGAGTTCTTTACTTTGTCTTTATCAAAAACAAAATTCCAGGTCAAAAGAATGAGAATTATTGAAACAGCGCCACCTACACCACCAGCAAATATAAATCTTAGAGGACTTTGTAGTTTTTCTTTCATTGTTTTGTCATCCTTTTCTGTAATAGAATTAATAGGAGTTTGAGTAGAGAAAATTTCGCAAAAAGCCTCATCTGGCTCTATTTATTTATCCAATAGTAGCCTTCCCAAAAGCTTTAAGCTTTGGGTTACTGTACTTTTATCCTCAAAATAATAAACTTCGATAACACTGCCTAGGGAATTACCTCATACCATATCTACATCTTTAATATTTTAGTCTTTTATCTATTTATCTATTTATCTATAGTATTTTGAACTATACCTGTATTACCATCTCCTTCTATTTTTATATCGTTGCCTTCTGCTTGTTTTAAGTCATTATTTGTAGTTGACGCTCCATTTTGAGTAATACCAGAATTTTGGCTTCCTTTAATTTCAATTTGGTTATTTTTTGATTCATAAGTGTTAGAGCTACTTGCTTTAGTGTTAGAGCTACTTGCTTTGTGTTTATCAAAAACATAATTCCATATCAAAGGAATGAAATTTGCTAAAACAGCACCACCTACACCAGTAAATAGAAATCCTAAAGCACTTTCTCCTTCTGTTTTTGCAGTATTGCTTTCTACTTGTTTAGAGTCATTTTTTGTAGTTGATGATTCAGTTTGAGTAATACCCAAATTTTCATTTCCTTTAATTTCAATTTCATTACTTTCTAATTTATAATCATTATAATTGCTTGCTTTGTGTTTATCAAAAGCAAAATCCCAGGTCAAAAGAATGAGAATTGCTAAAACAGCGCCACCTGCAGTAAGGAGTAGAGGTTGTAAATAACTTTTGAAATTTTTTTTCATTGTTTGTCATCCTTTGGAAATATACTCTTAGCGATCGCCACTTTTACGCCACTTCTAATATTTATTACTCTTTAAGTGTAGATACATCAATGAGAGCTGAGATTCCGGAGACTTTTTCAAATGAAATTAAAAGGTTGCACTTTTTCTTAATTAATATCAGATAATTCTGTTAAACAAAAAACAAAAATAACTAAAATGCCAACCTTAATAAAGAAGGAAGTAAAGAACCAATAGCGTGTACAAATTGATTAGGCTTTTTTGGTTCAGGAGGATTTAAACGTAGGTCAATAATTTCTACCAAATATTGCGATAATTCTTCACCCTCTTTACTACCTTTAGAAATAAAAATCTCGCGAGATTTTTCCGCATCTGCAAGAGCAGCTTCAAGACTTCCCAAGTCTGCAAGAGCCATACTTCTAGCAAAATAAGCAGCAGCTAAATCAGACTTCAAACTAATAGCTTGGTTATAATACCTAACAGCATCTTTATAATGTCCGGCCTTTGCTTCAGCAATTCCTAATCGATAAAAATCTTCAGCTTCACCCACATCAGATGGCATTCCCACAGCACCTAATAAAAAAGCATTTTTTAGGTCAACACCTGTTAAATTAGCACCAGTTAAATAAGCACTTCTGAGATCTGTACCAGCCAAATTAGCCCCAGTTAAATTAGCCCCAGTTAAATTAGCACCAAATAAACTTGTACCAGCTAAGTTAGTACCACTTAAATCTGCCCCAGTCAAATTAGCACGACTGAGATTTGCTCCACTCAAGTTAGCCCCTTTGAGATTTGCTCCTTGAAGATTTGCTAATACCAGGCCAGCACCACTTAATTCACAATTTGGACATTGTTTACTAGATAATAACTTTTGTGTATGTTGGATATTTTCAGCAATGGCTGGAGCGTCAGTACAAACCGTACTTAAAACTAAAATAGCAGAAAAGATTTTGAGTCTCATCTTCAAATCTTCCAAACTAAAGATTATATTTTGCTGCTATGTTAGCACTCAATCAGTAAATCTAGTACCTTCTCACGAAACTAAAAAGCAAGTGTCTAGTTCTGAAGTCTCAATAAAAGAATGAAAGTTATCACCTAAATGTAAGACAGAGAATACTTAGGGCTTGCTGAAAAAGTCTGATGGTGATGATAGGGAACAGGGAACAGTTTAGACTATCTACTACGGCCAAATTTTCTGATAGTCAGGGGAAAAATATTAGCATTTTGAGAAACATTGAGCCAAAAACCTTGCACCCCCTCAGCAATATTTAACCCTGGAAGCCTTTACAGGTATTGATTACAATTTTATTCAGCAAGTCCTACTTACAGCGCTTTTCATATTGATGAACCACATCTTCACAATCAAAACCCTGTAGGGACGTTCCATGGAAGGTCCCTACTGTGGTCTACCGTGCAGGAAAACCGCTATAAAGCAAGAGTTATGTTTGCCATTAAAAGTGAAAAACCTGGTAAAAATAAGGTTGTATGAGAATCCCAACTTTTCTCAAGATTGTTCTAATTGTGGGCATAGAGTCAAGAAAACTTTGTCAACTCGTACTCATGTTTGCCCTAGTTGTCATGTTGAAATATGTCGTGATACTAACGCAGCACGAAATATCTTGAGCCGTGGATTAGAAATAATAGGTGTTGAGTGGAATCAAGGTACTGTAGACGCGGAGCGGCGCGCCGAAGGCAGGGCATTCAGGAACCTCCTAGTAATAGGGAACGCTTTGGGAGATAACGGCCTCTGCTAATGATGGGCAACTTGCCGATCGTAAGCTGTGTCGATGAGCAAAGAATCACTTTTTGTGAGAATCCCCGTGCCTAACAGCCGGGGAGTATGTCAATAATTTGATAATTTTCTAACTGAGGGAGTTTTAATTCACCCAGTTGGGTGATGCTACTAATAAATGCTTAGTAATAAACTTAAACGAAGTTACCAATTTAAAACTCAGTTAGTAAAATATGAATAATATACAAGGTTCTGAGAGTTTACTTCAAAAGGAACAACTTTCATTAACAAAAACCATTGACTCTATTTTGACAAAAGGTATAATCACTCAAAGTGATAGAAAAAAACTATTGTCTTTTCTAGTGTCTAATCCACTGCTTCTTTCTGAAGACATCCAAAGAATTAATGAAACTATATTCCAAATAGAATCTGGAATGTTAAAAGTATTAAGTTAAAAATATTTTTCCTATTTCTTAAAATCTTAGTTTTTTCTGCTATTGCTAATATGAAATGTAGTATCTATACACTGGCAAAAGTGACAATTTCATTAATGGATAATGGATAATGGATAATTACCTCTGGTTAAAACCGAGAGGATTGAATATCAGGAGATATTATTTCTTTTCTCTTGGTAGATTGGATATGGCGAGGAGACCCGCTCTTATCAGAGCCGCTCCGCTTTATATGTTGCGGAGCAAAACGCCATCCCATCCTACGGAATGCTCCGCAAACGACCGCTTTTTCCCCTTAAAAGGGGAGGCTTCAAGGCGCGAATTATTTAATTATTAATTATTAATAATTAATAATTCGGTAATTTCTCATAAATTGCAATAGCTTCATGCTGTTACATTAAATTCGCAACAGTTTTAAAATAATTGATTATCCATATGGAGATGAATTTTGTGACCGATACAAGTTAATATATATAAGAGCTAGCTCCACAGTATCATGCCAATTATCTGTTGTTTGCTAACACTAAAAAATATAGACTATCCTAGACAAACATCTACAAAATGTCTAGGAGATAACACAATCGCGAATTAGCAGAAAAATTAGGAACCTAACACCAAGCGTGAAAAAAGAATGCTACAAAAAGGTAGACCTTGATTGTATATGCTTAAAAATAGCTAGTCTAGTTCATTTTAGATAGTTATTTATATCATTTTTCCATTTTTTTTAAATAGGGTTTGCTGATTAAATATCGCGCTTATTGACTGATATTGGTTTGAGCAATTTTAGATCTGGAAAAAGTGCGAGGTTTTAGGTGGTAATGGTTCAAAAATTCAGGATTTTGCTCAAGAGTTGGGC
>NZ_JAAHHG010000577.1 GCF_010692555.1 Okeania sp. SIO3B5
TTTTTTTTTTTTGAGGAGGAAGAGGGCATCCGGCTCCCGCCGGGGGGGGGGAGTGGGGTTGAGCGGTGTGCTTTTCGACTTTTCGCGGGGGGGGGGGGGGGGGGGGGGGGGTGGGGGGGGGGGGGGGGGGGGGGGGGTTGGGGGGGGGAGGGGCGAGGGGTGGGTTCCCTACTCCCTACTCCCTACTCCCTCTTTTAGAGGAAATGTCTATTACGAACCTATTTTAAGTAAACACCAAACATGAATAAAGTTATCGGAAAACCCATCAACCGTGTAGACGGAAAACTTAAAGTTACAGGTGGCGCACATTACACCGCTGATATGCCAGTTGAAAATTTGACTTACGGCGTATTAATAGAAAGCACCATTGCTAAAGGCAAAATTACCAAGCTCGAAACTACCGCAGCAGAAACCGCCCCCGGAGTATTGGCAGTTATTACCTACCGCAACGTTCCCAAATTTAATCAAATTACTTTTTTTCCTGGTGGACAAAGTCTCCCCATTCTTCAGGATGAGAATATCTATTATCAAGGACAGCATATTGGGATAGTAGTGGCAAAAACTTTAGAGCAAGCTCAGTATGCAGCTACCCTGGTTAAAGTTGAATATCAAACCGAACAACCAACTATAGATATAGATGAAGCACTCCAACAAGGGTATTATCCAGAAAAAATTTTTGGTGGAATGTTACCCGCTCATATATTCAGAGGCGATATTACCTCCGGGCATTCCCAAGCAGAGGTATTAGTCGAACAAACCTACAGCACTCCGATGGAAAACCATAACCCCATCGAACCCTCAGCAACTCTCGCAGTTTGGGAAGATGACTACCTCACCCTCTACGAAACAACTCAAGGAGTTTGTTCTGCACAAGGAGCGATGGCTAAAGTTTTCGACATTCCCCCAGAAAACATCCGCGTCATTTCTGAATTTCTCGGCGGTGGGTTTGGTTGTAAAGCATTTGTTTGGCCTCACGCTATTCTGGCTACTTTAGCAGCGCGTTATGTGAAGCACCCAGTTAAACTTGTACTTACCCGGGCTCAAATGTATACCTCCGTCGGATATCGCGCCCCCACTAAACAACATCTCACCCTGGGCGCAACTAAAGACGGTAAACTCACACTCATCAAACACATCGGCGAAACTATAACGTCACCCTTTGACGAATTTACCGAACCCGTAACAAAGGCAACAAAGATGATGTATAGCTGCCCCAACGTTGATACCAAGTATCGCCTTGGCCGTATCAATGCTAGTACTCCCACTTTTATGCGGGCACCAGGGGAAGCACCGGGAATGTTTGCCTTAGAGTCAGCAATGGATGAACTTAGTTACGCTCTAGAATTAGACCCCATCGAACTCCGAATCCGCAACCATGCAGATGTAGAACCTGCTACCGGGCATCCATGGTCCAGTAAATCTCTCAAAGAATGTTATCATCGAGGAGCAGAAATATTTGGCTGGAAACACCGCAACCCCAAACCAAGGTCTATGAGTGACGGCGAAAGTCTAATTGGTTGGGGCATGGCCAGCGCAACTTTTCCTGCGGGCAGTTTTCCTGCTACTGCTAAAGTAACTATATATAATAGTGGGGAAATATTAGTCGAAAGTGCTACCCACGACTTAGGTACAGGAACTTATACTGTGATGACACAGGTTGCTGCCGAAGTTTTAGGTGTATCTTTGGAAAAGGTAGAATTTAAACTTGGCGACACTAAGCTACCTAAAGCTCCAGTTACTGGAAATTCGACTACAGCTAGTAGTGTGGGTACGGCAGTACAAGCAGCAGCAACGAAAGTTAGAAGTAAAGTTGTAGAGATGGCAATTTCTGATTCTGACTCACCCCTTTATCAGGCAAAACCGGAGGAGGTAATTTTTGAGTCTGGGAAATTATTGTTGAAAAATAATCCTGCTGTCGGGGAAAGTTATCAGGAAGTACTCACTCGTCATGGTTTAGAAAATATTGAAGCGGTTGGTGATAATGCATCGAAACAGCAACAGCAGGAATATGCTAAACATTCTTTTGGAGGAATTTTTGTGGAGGTGCGAATAGAACGTTTGTTGGGAGAAGTACGAGTGACACGATGTGTAGGTGTTTATGGTGCTGGACGCATTCTCAATGCTAAGACTGCCCGCAGTCAAATGATTGGCGGTATTACTTGGGGTATTGGTATGGCGTTGATGGAACATACGGTAATGTCTCCTCACTACGGACGTATTCTGAATCATAATCTTTCTGATTATTTGATACCCGTGCAGCTAGATGTGCCTGATATTCAGGTGCAGTTTGTAGAGGAGGAAGATCCTTATGTGAATGCTTTGGGTACTAAGGGTATTGGAGAACTTTCTATAGTGGGAGTTGCAGGAGCGATCGCTAATGCTGTTTATCATGCCACAGGTAAGCGTATTCGAGATTTGCCTATTACTCCAGATAAGTTAGGTTGAAGGGAGGAGTCAGGAGTCAGGAGTCAGGAGTCATATCATGTCCGGTTGAATAGTTAGACTTTGGTGGAAGGAAGGCAGGAGGCAGGAGGCAGGAGGCAGAAGGTTTTTTTTCATTGTCACCTTAATTTTATACACGCTCCGATGCTATCGGACATGATATCAGGAGGGAAAAAGAAGGAAGAAGTGGTGGTGCATTGCATTATTTTTTTACGAGAACAGTGGGAGCATCTTGCTCCCGTGCCAAGCATCTGTTGTTCCTTGTATACCATTACTATGCAGGACTACCAGACAGGGAAATGTTTTTCCCACTGTTTTCTGTTACCTACTATAATTTTCACTTGAAAAACTGAAAGGAAATAAATTATTATACATAAATCATCTCGACCAAAAGAAGAAAATTTTTCCTTAAGCGTAAATTCTCTCCTTTAAAAGAAGAGGTAATTAATAATTAATAATTAATAATTAATAATTAATAATTGTTTAACTTACCGAATAATTAATAATTAATAATTAATAATTAAATAATTCAGGTTTAAAGCCTCCCCTTTTAAGGGGAAAAAGCGGTCGAGGGATGGCGAGGTCTCCTCGCTGTCCGACCATCGACCAAAAGAAAAGAAATAATATCTCCTGATATTCAATTAAGAACGGTTTTAACCAGAAGTAATTATCAATTATCCATTATCCATTATCCATTAATGAATTCCTTTGTTATCTTTGGTGTTTTCATGTTACCAATTATTCCACCTCCGAAAGGGTTCAGAATATTTTATTCGCCTACAAGCGACCTTCTCTTAATTTACCGTCCAAACGGTATGACATACTTACTTATATTCTCAGTTATCTGCTTTTTCATCTGGATACTATTTTGTTTTTTTATTGCTACATTGCTAATAACTTCATTTATGCTGACTCTAAATTATGCGATTAGTATTTTGACTTTTCTAATTTTTTTTCTTCCCTTAGTCTTGTATTTTTTTGCAGCTAAAATATTCAATCAAATCTATATAGTTCTCTATTTTTTTCTGGGTAAATTTAGTTTTAACTTAAGATTCAATTGCTTAATTTTTACCAAAGATATAGGTATTTTAACAAATGAAATCAAAGAAATTAAGCGGTCAAAAATTCAATATGTACAACAAGTCAAAACCAGTGGTTTTAAAGGCAATATATTTGCATCATGGGGCTTATTAATCAAAACAGCAAATCGAGAGTATAATATTCTTTCCTATCAATCTTATGACAAAACTAAATGGCTAGGTAATATTATTGCTGCGTGGGCTAAAGTCAAGTATCTGCCATTATCGAAGGAGTCAGGAGTCAGAAGTCAGAAGTCAGGAGTTAGAATTAATCAAAAAAATTATAAAATAGGACAGCAATTTTAATAGTTTAAACTTTTATAGCTGTCCACATAGAATTTATCAAATCCGGTTGAACACTTATTATATAGTTGTGGCGAGTCGGCGAGTAGGGGAGATTGAAGCCTTGAAGTATAGTTATGAACATATACTATATAACCGGATTCTATATAATTTATCAAACTGTCAAAATATATAGCAGAAGGAAAAAGAAAAAAGGCAGAAGTTTGATTATTGATATTTGATTGTTTCTCCTGCGGAGTGCTACGCAAACAACTGTTCCATAAGTCCTAGTAGTAATGGTAGTTATATCATGTCCGGATAATTAGTGATGAAAAAAACCAAAACAGTCACTTGCAGTACAAATCTTTTTATTCTCCCTACTCCCTACTCCCTACTCCCTTATTTATAACTATTCAACCGGACATGATATTACTATAGATCAAAGGTCTAAAACTCTTACCAAATAATTGTTAATTATTAATTATTAATTGTTGAATTCCCTGTTCCCTTTTTTCCGTATGAAAGAATTACAAGACATTATTGCAACTTACGCCAAACTCAAAAATTCTAGTGAAACCCTCGCCCTCGCCACTATTGTCAAAGTTGCGGGTTCCACATATCGCCGAGCTGGGGCACGAATGTTGATGACTGCTAAAGGAGAAATGGTTGGTTCCCTCAGTGGTGGTTGTCTCGAAGGTGATGTTTTGGAACAAGGGCAAGAGGTAATGAGTTCTGGCAAGCATCGCCTTGTTACCTACGACACAACCTCAGAAGCAGATATTCTCTGGGGTTTGGGAATGGGTTGTCAGGGAATAGTTGATGTGTTTATCGAACCTCTATCCGGTGAAAAGGGAATAGATTTAATGTCATTTTTTGCTGACTGTCTTCAGCATAGGCAACCAGGAGTTTTAGTTACAGTATTTAGAAGTAAAGCTGCGGAGCAATATCATTTGATGTTATCTCCGGATGGTAATATTAGTACTAAAATAACTGATAATTCCCTCGTTCAACTATTAGTAGATAATGCCAAGAAAGCTCAGAGTTCGGGTAAGTCATTTCACATATCTATTGATAATATAGAAGCCTTCATTGAGGTTATTCATCCACCTTTACCTCTAGTAATATTTGGTGCTGGTCACGATGCCATACCTGTAACATCTTTTGCTAAACAATTAGGATGGTATGTCACAGTATTAGACTGTCGTCCTGCTTATGCCACATCTGCTAGATTTCCAGAAGCAAATTCTATAGTTATTTCAGAATATGAAAAACTCCCAAAATCTGTAATATTAGATGAAAAAACTGTAGCAGTTGTAATGACTCATAACTATCTCTATGATTTGACAATTATCAAAAATATTTTACCTTTACCTTTACGTTATTTAGGAATACTCGGACCCCGCAGAAGAACCGAAAAATTATTAGCAGAAATTCCCATAGATGAGCAATACAAAAAACGTTTATATGCTCCAGTTGGTCTAGATATTGGTGCTGATAATCCACAGGAAATTGCTTTGGCTATTATTGCAGAAATTCAAGCAGTAATTTCTAATCGTTCGGGAGGTTTTTTACGTTATCGTAACTTACCAATTCATAGTCAAAATGATGAATAAATCTATTGGAATTATAATTTTAGCTGCTGGTGCATCAACCCGTTTGGGGCAACCCAAACAATTGTTGATTTACAAAGGGAAGAGTTTGATTTTCAATACTGTTGAAGTTGCTGTTAATTCTGGTTGTTCGCCAATTATTTTAGTGCTTGGTGCTTATGGCGATTTAATACTTCCTGAAATTAGTAATTTTCCAGTAAAAATTGTCGAAAATTCTGATTGGCAGGAAGGCATGAATACTTCTATCGGAGCTGGTATTAATTTTTTGCAAAATACTAAAGAAGTTATAGAAGCAGTAATAATAATGGTTTGCGACCAGCCTTTTTTATCTACTAATTTAATCCATAAAATGATTGATATTTATTATTTAAAATCAAATCCAATAGTTGCTTCTGAATATGCTGGAGTTTTAGGGGTTCCGGCTTTATTTAGTTCTAGTCTTTTTCTAGAAATGCTTAACTTAAAAACAGATAAAGGGGCGAAGCAAATAATTAATAAATATTCACGCCAAGTTGCAACTGTTGATTTTCCTAGAGGAGAAATAGATATTGATACTTTTACTGATTATGAATCTCTAAGAAGGGAATAGGGGAGTGGCTCACGCGGATTATGGCACGGATATACGGATAGTTCAGGGAGTGGGGGAGTGGCTCACGCGGATTATGGCACGGATATACGGATAGTTCAGGGAGTGGCTCACGCGGATTATGGCACGG
>NZ_JAAHHG010000578.1 GCF_010692555.1 Okeania sp. SIO3B5
GATACACTAATTATGGTGTTCCCGTAACTACTAGCAGCATACTAACTACTGCAGGTGATGAAGATTTTACGGTAGAATTTGGTACACCCACAGAAGCAGTAGGATTTGATACTTATCTTAATACTTTTGGTCCAGCAACAATCAATGTTTTTGGTACTTCTGGCCTCCTTGACACTTTTGTATTAAATCACGACCCAACAAATGTAGGATTTTTAGGAATACTTGCCGATGAAGAAATTAGTTCTATTCGCTGGACTACTGTAAATGGAGGAATAATTAATACAGGTATTGACAATATTGTACAAGGTACAGAAATTGAGAGTACATCAACTCCAGAACCTATATCTATACTAAGTTTAATTGCTTTAGGTGTTCTAGGTTTCGGTTCAAGTTTACTAAAGCGAAAATCACGATAGTGTGGTTAGGGTGTGTTAGCGTTTGCGTAGCATTCCGCAGGAAAGCGTAACTGAGCGAAACATTTATTTGGGACAGTGGTGCGTTACATTTCATAAACACACCCTACTGGACTTTGTCAATACTTTCAATAATTGATAATTGATAATGGATAATTGATAATTACCTCTCCCTAAAAGGAAGAGGATTGAATAAAAGGAAAAAATTTATTTTTTTCCCCTTGAAAGGGGAGGCTTTAAACCTGAATTATTGAATTATTGAATTATTGAATTATTAATTCTTCGGTAACTGCTAAAGTTAAAAAGGTGAGCAATATTCCTGCGGATATTCTAGATGAAATTGAAAGTAAAAGTCGCGTTGAAATAAGTTTGAAATTTGATGATTGATTT
Organism: Okeania sp. SIO3B5; assembly: GCF_010692555.1. Classification (GTDB taxonomy): domain Bacteria; phylum Cyanobacteriota; class Cyanobacteriia; order Cyanobacteriales; family Microcoleaceae; genus Okeania. Next base: position 804 of record NZ_JAAHHG010000578.1, read on the forward strand.
GACAATTATTTAATATGAAATCCCATTAAATAATTGTCATTACAAAGGTTGGAAAGCAATCCCAAATTCATAGAGATTGCTTCCTTCCACAAAGTGCATTGAAAAATACATTATTTTTGATAACTGAAGTAGTTTTACCTGGTTACTATACTCTTTCTCCCTACTCCCCTACTCCCCTGCTCCCCTACTCCCCTACTCCCTACTTCCTACTCCCTATTCAAAACATTCAAGCAAATAATTATTTTCTCTATATAAACTATTTTGATTTAATAAAGGTAATTTTAAAGCCTCAATCCAATCTATCAATTGAAAATCTGTTTCTAAATCAGAATCATCATCTTTAACCGCAGTAATTAAAACCCGAGCAACCGCTTCAGCAATAAAACTTTCAACTAACCAATCATAAGTCAAACCTAAATCTCGGTCAAACTCCAAAAAAATTGCCCCTACTAAAGCCTCAAACATTTGAGCTAAAATTTTATTCTGCTCACTTTTATGCTTCCATTTATAACTTTTTCCCAATAGAGAAAACTGCTTCAAATTTAACTCTTTCGCAAATTCAGCAAGCATTTTTCTGCTCACAATATCGCTTTCAATAATAGTAATAGTCGCTTCTCCTAAATGAGAAAAATTATCTAATAAATAGTTACTAACAATCCTACAAAAAACTACATAACCTAAGTTGGCCAAACCTTGATGCTCTAATGCTCTTTGTTTTTGTTGCGGCCTAATAATATTAGTCCCATCATAAATATGATTTGGATGAGTTAGAGCAATCTCTAATAACTCTGGATGCTGGAAGTAAGATACAGAAATACTCCCGACATAGCGCTTGGCGATCGCTTCCTTGGCAGCTTTGATATTTAAGCCCATAATATTATTTGTAACCCTATAAAAATGCGAGTATAATTAATAATCACTACAATCCATCACTAACAAATTACAGAAGAGTTAATAATTTCATCAGATTTTCTCAAGAAAAGAGTGATTTGCTGCTACTAAAAGTCTACTAAAAGTAAGGTCAAAACTAACAATTTTTATAGTAGCTATGAGTAGCAGTATTTAGATAAGCAATTCCTAAAATATAAACATCTAGTCACATAGATCAATGAAAATTATGCCAGTGCTATGAAAATTTTAGATTAATCGTAATAATTGTGAACTATTAACTTCTCGCTTAAATATTCTAATTAATTTTACCTACTGAACGCTTTTTAATATTCAGCAATTAACAATTAATAATTACCTCTTCTTAAAACGGATAGGATTGACTACAAAGATTTTTTGGGTGCATCTCAATTTTGAATAAAGCCAAAAATTTATTGCTTTAGGGAACAGGGAACAGGGAACAGGGAATATATAGGAAAAAAGTATTTTTTTTTTGCACATAAAAGATACACCCTATTAATCCCTATTTATTGAGTAAAATTACTTATCGCTTAATTGAGATGCACCCGATTTTTTTTATTTTATCCCCTTAAAAGGGTAGGCTTCAAGGCGTGAATTGTTGAATGAATAATTATTAACTATCAACTCTTAATTATTAATTATTAATTATTAATTATTAATTATTCGGTGGTGGTGCGTTGTAATGGTTGTGCATTGCATTATTTTTGTTATGAGAATAGTGGGAGCATCTTGCTCCCGCGCCAAGCATCCCTTATTCCTTGTATACCATTACTATGCAGGACTACCAATTATTCAACCACACTTACCATCTGTTACAAATTAAAAATTATCTCTCCTTATTACCGATTAAATTATGTCTACAGAACTCAAACTGGTAAAAGAACATCAATGCTTTGGCGGCAAAGTTAGCTATTATTTCCACTCATCTTCAACCTGTAATATTGAGATGCGTTTTTCAATTTATATCCCACAAAAAGCCAAATCAAAACAATTACCTGTATTGTATTTCCTCTCTGGTTTAACCTGTACTGAAGAAAACTTTATGGCTAAAGCAGGGGCACAAAAATTTGCTGCCAAATATGGATTAATTTTAGTCGTGCCAGATACAAGTCCGCGCAATACTGGCATTAAAAATGAAAACGATAATTGGGATTTTGGTACAGGTGCAGGATTTTATGTTGATGCCACATTAGAACCTTGGAAAAAGCATTATCAAATGTATAGTTATGTTGTTAAAGAATTACCAGAACTCATCGCTAAAAAATTTCCAATTCAGCCAGATAAACAAAGTATTTTCGGTCATTCCATGGGAGGTCACGGAGCATTAATTTGTGCTATAAAGAATCCGGCAAAATATCAATCTATCTCTGCATTTTCTCCAATTGTGGCACCAATGCGTTGTCCTTGGGGTGAAAAAGCTTTTAGCAATTACTTAGGTTCAAATCAAGAAACTTGGCGTGATTATGATGCTAGTGAATTAATTTTAAATTATGGTTATAAGCGTCCGATTTTAATTGATATAGGAACTGCCGACCCCTTTTTATCTCAAAAACAATTATTACCAGAAGTATTTGAAGAAGCTTGTCAAAAAAAAGGAGTAAATCTAACTTTAAGAATGCAAAAAGATTACGATCATAGCTATTATTTTATTGCATCTTTTATAGAAGACCATATAAGATATCATGCAGAAGCTTTGAATTGAAGAAGGAAGAAAGAAGAAGAGGATGGGGACTCAAACCCTAACCAATTGTAAACACCCCCAAACAATATAGAGCGATCGCCACAAGATATGACAAGCGTTCAGTAAACTTTCTGGGAGGAATTTATTTGGTAGCCCCAGTCATTTTATTGGCATAGCGAGCGCCATCCCCCTTTAACATACAATAGCTATTTTGTCAACCATTCTAACTGATGATACGCCCTAGTATTTTGAGATGATTATGGCAGAAAAATCACTCTGATAATTCTTACTCCTACCTCCTCTATAATTTCCATTTCTCCTGTCTCCTGTCTCCTGTCTCCTGTCTCCTACCCCAGAAAAAAGACTTTCCATACGCAAACCCTAATTACAAAGAACTAGAATCTAAACTTTGAGCTTGTCCATCTGTCTGAGGCAAATGTAGTCCGCACTCCTGCTTCAGACCATGAAAACGAGTATCCCGTTCATTCTCATCTTCCATAGTCAAGGGACGACTAGAATGCCAATCTCCCACACTGGTATAACCTAAATCGAAAAATGGATGATAAGGCAAATCGTAAGCAGTCAAATATTGGTATATATCCCTGGCATTCCAAGTTAATATAGGTAAAATCTTATATATTTCCGATTGCTCACCAATACGGTTAAGACTCTTACGGTGGTCAGTTTGGTCCTTCCGTAGGCCAGCCAACCAAGCTTTAGCACCTAACTCTTTTAATGCTCTTTGCATGGGTTCCACTTTGCGAATTTGGTCATAGCGGTTCAGAGCATCAGCATTCTTCTCAGCCCAAAGTCGGCCATGTAGAGCTTCCATTCTAGCGGGACTAATTGAAGATTGATATACTTTAAGATTAAGCCTCAGTCGTTCGGTCAACTCTTCAGCAAATCTATAAGTTTCGGCTGGTAAATATCCTGTATCAACCCAAATAACAGGAATATTAGGTACAACAGTTGTCACTAAATGTAACATAACAGCAGCCTGGATACCAAAACTGGTACTCATAACTAAACCTTCTCGAAAGGTATCATATCCCCACTTAACCAGAGTATGAGCATCTGCTTGGGCAAGTTCCTGATTAACAACCTCAAGATCCAATTTTGGTGGAGATATAAAATTTTGTTGATTGTATTGTCCATTTTTGTTGACTGTGATGAGACTCTGTTGTGACATAGTTATTACCAATCAAATTAGCATCAGACTTTAAAGGTTTATCATACGTTGTCAGCAATCCTCAGTGAGAGATTATTTATACTGTTTTATGTATCCAGATTACCTGGTGTTACAAAAAGCTTTTTTCTGTTATAATTAACTATCCTAATTTAGCGTTACACTAAAACTTATTTGCGACCTAAGCTCTTCTGTTTGACAGAACTTGAAAAGACTCTACCCTAGACCAACACCCTTCGCTCAAAGATTTAAACTTTTTTTTGAAGTGAATAAACTGCTTCTAAATTACAGCGCTTTTCATTTAACATTTCAGTAGACTACAAAATTCTTTTGGGTTATGGAGTCCAATAAAACTTTGGCGACTGAAGTCCGTCTATATTGAAAACCGGGCATTGCATAAATGCAGGATGATTTTAATAGTTTTGTGGAATGGGTATCTTGCCCGTTCCTGATATTTTCGAGTAGGCAGGATACCTACCCCACTTATACTCATCCCGCCCCTCAGCAATGCCGAAAACCGCTATAACTTTTTTGATCGACGAAAAAAAAAGACCAACTTTGTCAAGCAGGTCTAAGTAAAAATTATTTTCCGTTGTTATTTCTGCGAGATTAACAAGCAAGCAGCTACGCATTCCCAAGTTCGCAGCGATTTGCGGGTTATATATCTCACAATGTTTATATCACTAATTGTAACAAACTATTGAGCAATTTCTATAAAAATTTTTAATTTTGAACCCCAATTAATTGTGCAATATGGGTTTCAGCTCTTTGTGGTTTCCCCCAAAAAACCTGTTCTTGCTTATATACAACCATACCAGGTTTAGCACCCTTGGGTTTATAAACAAACTTAGGTTTGGTATAAATAACTGGGACTATTTCACTCTGACGGGCACGACTATAAAAGGCACTGATATCTGCAACAAACTGTAAATCAACTTCATCAGGTGTGGCACCAGCATCCAGTCGCAACAAAACATGACTACCAGGAATTTCTTGAGTATGAAACCACAAATCATAATCTCCCGCCACCCGAAAAGTTAACAAATCATTTTGACGATTATTACGGCCAACCAATAATTCAAATCCACCGGGAGTTTCATAACGGTAAAATTCTGTATCCTTTTTATGACCTTGATGATGATGTTCTGGAGCTTTAAGGTAAGCTTGCTGAATTAACTCATCCCGAATTTCTTCAAGAGTGCGTAAATCTTCTGGAGTTCGGTAAGTATCTAACTGAGACAAAAAAGCTTCCACTTGCTCCAAATAATCAATTTCCCCTTGGACTGTTGCTAAAAGGGGTTCAACCGCTACACGCGCCCGTTTCAACTTTTGGTGCTTTTTATAAAGACTTTGGGCATTTTGCACCGCATTTTTCTCTGGATCTAACTTGATGACCATCGGTTCCCCCGTTTCAAAGTCACAGAGAGTAATAGCCTTCATCCCCGGTCGCCATTCGTGGAGGTTGGCCATAAGTAAATCAGCTTGCGATCGCAAAAATTCTGCCCCATCCGACTGGTA
>NZ_JAAHHG010000579.1 GCF_010692555.1 Okeania sp. SIO3B5
AATTTATCAAAATCAATGTACTTTTAAATACATTTTCTCTCTAGAAAAAGGCTTTTAAAGTATCAAACATAATTTGTCTATAATGTCTACGTTTTATGTTAAGAAAGATGTTTATAACGCATAGCTTTTTAAGGGGGATGCGCGGGGGATCATTGATGTACTTCACGCCTTATGAAAACTATTATATTAAGGAGGAACAAACTTATTATCCGGACATGATGTTATTCTTCCCTGTTCCCAGCTCCGGTGTTCCCTGTTCCCTCTTTTCTGGAGATGTCTAATAGAAAACTCAACATCGCAAAATGCGGTATCCGAGTTTGATAAAGGGGAGGCCGAGTTTAATAATGGTAAAAAGTGAGGAGCGAATTTATATTGTTATAAGATACTTAATGAGGATAAATTGGTAGCACTTTATGAACCAAGACATAGATGGAATTAAAAATAGTAATTGTGTATTTATAATAGCACAAGGTCGTAGCGGGAGTACCTTATTACTAAGATTACTCAACTCAGTTGATGGCTATAACATTTGTGGAGAAAATTACAACGCAATTAGTTCATTATCATATTTTTATCAAGCCTTAGTAAAGACTCAAAAACAGAGTCCTAAAAATCAACATAGATTTTGCACTTATGAAGAGCTTAGTTCAAGAGATGTAACATACAAAGATTATTCGGGATTTGAATGGTATAACGTTTATGATATTAAGCTGCTAGAAGATAGGTTAGCATCTCTAATATATGAAATGTTTAATCCTCCAAACAGTAAATTTCGAGTTTGGGGTTTTAAAGAAATAAGAATAGGGGGAGGAAATGCATATTTTGTGAATTTTAGTTGGAATTTAGACTTTTTAAAGAATCTTTTTCCGAAAGCAAAGTTTATTTTTAACACCAGAAATCTTGGTGACTTATTAAAAAGTGGTTGGTGGAAAGAACAACCAGAGCGAAGTAAAAAAATTTTGGAAAATCAGTATAATCTTTTTATGGAATACAATTATAAAAATCCAGAATATACTTATCACATGACCTATAAAGATATAGTTAACTGTACTGATAATCTCAAAAATATGTACAGTGATTTTTTATTAGAACCATTTGATGAGAGCCAATATAAAGATGTTATGAACAGGTAAAGTTGAGTTTCATTAATAGACATCTCCAGAAAAGAGGCAGTAGGCAGTAGGCAGTAGGCAGTAGGGAACCCACCCCTCGCCCCTCCCCCTCCCAGGACTATCCCTTATAAGGAACTCCTGAAAACCTTGTGTGGAGTAGGGGAGTAGGGGAGTAGGGGAGTAGGGAGCAGGGGAGAAGGGAGAAAGAATCATATGTAGATAGGAAAAACTACTTAAGTTATCAAAAAAAATCTACTTTTTAATACACTTTATTCTCTGGCAAAAATCTTTTAAAGGCTAGTACATAACTTGTCTATTTTGTCAAGCTTTATGTTAAGAAAAATGTTTATAAAGCATAGCTCCCAGGAGGGGAATAATTGATAATTCATATCAAATCCGATCGGGTTCGGTATAAAAAAATTTTCATCTTCACCTAAAGAGCAAATCTTTCTAAATTCTCTTTTCTCCTGACTCCTGAGTTCTGAGTTCTGACTCCTAGATTAACTATCTAATTACACCGATGCTACCGGATTTGATATTATGTGTGAGAATTGATTTGATTTTTTATTTTTGGAGATGTCTAATTGATAATTGATAATTACCTCTGGTTAAAACCGCTACGGAATTGAATATAAGGAAATATTATTTCTTCTTTTGGTTGATTGGATATGGCGAGGATACCTCCCCATCCCTCAACCGCTTTTTTCCCCTTGAAAGGGGAGGCTTTAAACCAGAATTATTTAATAATTAATAATTAATAATTAATAATCCGGTAATTATTAATTATCCCCTAAAAAGGGGAGGCTTTAAACCACAATTTTTCGGTAAAGAAAGAAATATTACATTAGACATCTCCAAAAATAAAAAAGACAATCAATTCTTATCCAGAAATTATCAATTGTTCCCCTCCTGGGAGGGGGAGGGGCGAGGGGTGGGTTCCCTGTTCCCTGTTCCCTGTTCCCTCTTTTCTGGAGATGTCTATTAACTAAAAGCAATAGCTGACAGCTAATAGCTGAATGCTTACAACTGAAACTCCTACCTGTTCCCAGCTCCGGTGTTCCCTATTCCCTATTCCCTATTCCCTGTTCCCAGCTCCGGTGTTCCCTGTTGCCTATTCCCTCTTTTAAAGAAATATTACATTAGACATCTCCAAAAATAAAAAAGACAATCAATTCTTATCCAGAAATTATCAATTGTTCCCCTCCTGGGAGGGGGAGGGGCGAGGGGTGGGTTCCCTACTCCCTACTCCCTACTCCCTCTTTTCTGGAGATGTCTATTAACTAAAAGCAATAGCTGATAGCTGATAGCTGAATGCTTACAACTGAAACTCCTACCTGTTCCCTGTTCCCAGCTACGGTGTTCCCAGCTCCGGTGTTCCCTAAAAGCAGTAAGATTTTTATACACACAGGACTTACGCAAAGACACTATGTATAGAGTCCAGTAACTATTGGACAATAGTTACAAGTACTATATATAGCGTATCTGCGTAATTCCTAACACAAATAAAATAGGATTCTATAGATAATGACAAAACATTTTATTATATGGACAATGCACCGGACTGGGGGAACTACACTAACTCATGTTCTTATGGATATAAGTTGTTTTCCATCATGTCAACATGAGCCTTTTAAGCATGATAGAAAACTTGGCTATATCTATCAAAACTTTTGTCAGTCTAATTATCAAGATGTTGCTGGACTGCAAAAAGTTTTGGAAAATGATGTATGCCAAAATCAAACTTTGATTAAGCATTGTTATGAAATTCCCGACTTTAACCCTAAGTTTTCAAAGGTTTTATTAAAAACATTTGATAAGGCAGGATATAAGCACATATTTTTATATAGAGAAAACGAATTTGCACGATTAATGTCTTTGATGGTTGCTAGATCAACTAAAATTTGGGATAGAAGACAAGGCTCAGAAGAATATTATAAAAAAGTCATTGGTGGTGAAATAAAAATGGATCGAGTCGAAGTAGAAAGCTTTGAAAAAACTAGAAGGAATTCTCGAACGAAAACGCAAGAAATTTTAGAAATGTTTAAAGAAGAGGAAATTACTCCATTTTGGGTTAGTTATGATTCACTTTACAGCGCTAGTGCTTCAACGAAATTAATTACCTGGCGTTCACTATTTAATTTTTTGGGTTTTGATTATGATGAAGAAGTTAAAAAAAGACCAAAGTTTTTTGAAGAAAATATAGATAAAAATAGTCAAAAATCTCAGACAATTTATCAGTATATTCCTAATTGGGAGGAGTTAGAGAAAAAAAGAGAAGTATGTAATCGGGATTTTAAAGATATGCTGGCTAATTACAGTAACAACCAATTGAGTAATAGCGAGAAAAGGCAACTAAATATGGCAAAAAAAACTCCAAACTCCTTAAATTTTGACTCCTTATTAGTTGTTACTTATGGTAGAAGTGGTTCTACCTTACTCCAAGGAATACTGAATAGCATAGATGGTATTCTAATTAAGGGAGAAAACATGAATTTTATAGAAGGATTATACGTTTCATATCAGAGATTATGTGGAATTAAAGCTAAGGAAATAACGAGTCCTCAACAACCATGGTATGGTTGTGAATCAATCGATATTAATCTCTATCTAAAAAACTGCAAGAAATTAATCAGAGATGTTTTAATAGGAGAATTGAGTAGAGAAAACAGAGATAGAGTAAAGTGCTATGGTTTTAAAGAAATAAGATACTGTTCCGCAGAGGGTTTAGAAGGAGAAAATTGGGAAATATTAACTCAAGCTCTATATTGGAAAAATTTGAGAAAAAATCATATATATATTCAAAAAATGGCAGAATATTTGGATTTTCTTGCTAAAGTATTTCCCAACCCATGTTTTATTTTTAATACGAGAAATTTAGATGCTGTTTCTGAGAGTGGTTGGTGGAAAGATTTCGAGAAAGCAAAAGTCAAGGAAATTTTGCAAGTGATAGAAGGAGATATGAATAAATATGTTGAAAAGCATCCTGAAAATTGCTTCAAAATCAGTTATGAAGACATAGTAGAAAAATCAGAACGTCTCAAGTTAATGTTTGGTTTTTTAGGTGTTGAATATTCTGAGTCAAAGGTACAAGAAATTTTATCCCTGCCTCATAGTTACGGTCATAAATCATTCCGAATAAATAAAAGTCCTAACAATGAAATACAATCTGAAAGTAATTTAGATATTGACAAAAAAGCACAAGAACATATAGATGATGGCAATAAAGCAGTAAAATTAAAAGAATATAATCAAGCTGTAGCGAGTTACAAAAAAGCTATTGAGTTAAATTCTAGTCAACCACCATGGGTATACCGCCATCTTGTAAATTCCTTAGTGAAATTATCAAAGTTTGATGAAGCAAAAGCAGTTTGTAATTTTTTAGTAGAAAACTATCCCGATAAACCAGTCGGATATGCTCGTCTTGCTAAAATATCAATGGAACTTCAGCATTGGGAGTTGGCTTTAGAAATGTGGAATACTTGTATTTCTAAATTTCCTAGTGATGATTTTTGGTTTCAAGTAAATAAAGGTAATACCTTGATAGAATTGGGAAGATTAGAGGAAGCAAAGTTAATTTTTCAACAACTGAACGAGACTTACCCAGATAAAAATCAGGGTATTAAAGGTATTGGTAGAATTGAAAACCTAGAGTCTCATCAATCAACTAAAACAGAAGATTTAAGGATACCAAAGCAACAATTTGTATCCCAGGAGCAAATAAATCAATCTCAAAGTCAATGTCAATTTAAATTATTTTGGGAACGCCAAAAATACATTTTAAATCATCAGTATCGTTTTGTTTATTGCCCCATACCTAAAAATGCTAGTTCTAGCTTTAAAACTCTGGCTATTCAATTAAGCAATGTACAAAATAAGGATGAGAAAATATTAAGAGATGTTCATAAGTATGCACAGGAAAATTTTAATTTAGCAAAAGAAGGGGAAAATGCCTATCAAATACTTAATGGTAATGATTATTTTAAATTCGTAGTTGTGAGAAATCCTTGGAAACGATTGGTATCTGCTTACGTTGAGAAATTCGTTAACAACCGAATCAGATCATTTACTCAGATGAAGAAGATAAAGCATAAGGATACAATAACAGCCATTTACAAACATAAAGGTTTACAAGTTGATTATGAGAAATCTATATCGTTCAGGGAGTTCTTAGATTATCTCAAATTTACGCCAGATGAGGAACTTAATGTACATTGGAAACCTCAATATTTGTTTTTGGGCAATAATCGTTTTGATTACATACTCAAACTAGAAAATATAGCTAATGATTTTGAGTACTTGCAAAAAAAACTAAAGATTAGTTTGAGTCTTCCACAGAGAAATAAGACAAACTATGTTCAAACATCACAGGAAAAACAGGAAAAAGATTTAGATTATTCTGTCCTTTACCCTTCTGAATTTAAGGGTATAAAGATTCCTAGTTACCAGGAATTTTATACTTCTGAGTTGGTTGAACTTGTTAAAGAAAGGTATAGAGAAGATATCTCAAGATTTAATTACCATGAGGAAGAAAAATTAATCCTTGAACAATTGAACGAGACTTAAATTTTTTTAGGGAAAACTGATATCATGTCCGGTTGAATACTTACACTTTGGAGGAAGTAGGTAGGTTGGGTTAAGCGGCAGCGCAACCCAACAAAAGCGAAAAATCTGACAAAAAAATGTAGACAGAGGTACTGATAACTGATAACTGATAACTGAAATATGGCTCACACCGATTATGGCACGGATGTACGGATAGTCTGGGAGTGGCTCACAACGATTATGGCACGGATGTACGGATAGGGCAGGGAGCCCAAGTCCAGTAGTAGGTGCACTTGGTTATCTTGGAGGGCTTGCAACAAGTGGGACCATTCGTGAAGTGGGACCATTGCTGATCGCATTTATGCTCAGTGGAAAAGTTGGGGCCTTTACTTCCGCTGAGCTTGGTACAATGCGTGTGACGGAACAAATTGATGCCATCA
>NZ_JAAHHG010000058.1 GCF_010692555.1 Okeania sp. SIO3B5
ATCATGTTCGGTTGAATACTTACACTTTGGACGAAGGAAGGCAGAAGGCAGCTATGCTGGAGGCAGAAGGGAAGAAAGGGTTAAAGGGGATAAAGTTTTTTTATAACTGATTATCCGAACATGATATAACCCCTCCTGGGAGGGGAACGTGGGGAGATGGAAAAAGAGTTGGCAATGGCGCTCAGATTGTTGATTTCAAACAGTTTGTAGGAGCTAACAGCAGTTCGCCCCTACGGTTTCTTCAAGCTAAAAAATCTGCCGATCGCTGAGTTGCTGACGGCTGAAGTGCTTCTTTAACGCAATTTGAGAATTTCAGCAGTTATAGCCAAACTCTCTTCATATAAAACTTCCCGGCCCCAACGTTGTAACTGTTGAGCCATCAAATATTCTGCTTTCTGATCGCTCAAAGCACTAACTTGCTCTGTACGACAAGACTGGGCACTACCACCTGCTTCTAATCGCATACAACCAGTATCTTCAGAACACAAAATCGTGCAACAGTCAGCATTGGGATTATTAGACCCCAAACGCACGCCCACTAAATCTCCAGGAATTTCACCATAGTCAGCAGTAGGAATTGCTGCTAACTCAGCTAAAATCTCCTTATCCGTAGGACTGGTAAACTTGACATGAACGATGTCATAATCACCACCAGTCTCAGTGTAAGCTGTAGGCTGCCAATCAAGACGACTAGCAAACCAACCCAAGAACATTAGTGCTTGAGCGGCATTACCTTTTTCATAGTCAAGAGTAATTTTATCAATTTCACTCAAGGCAGCACGACGTTGTGGTGGATCGAAAGTGGCAGCAGCTAATTCTTGCCATGCAGAGAGACGATGCCAATTTAAGTCAGCAATATATGTTTGATTTTCGATTAGCTCTTGCATTTTGAGAAATTCTGAATCTGCATCGCTAAAATAAGATGAATCCAGTATAATGCAATTGCTATTTTCACAAAGGTTTCGGAATAATTCTTGTTCTGGGTTGGGAGTAGCTTTCCACCAAACAAATTTGGGCAAGTCAGGAATCATCAATGATGTCACAACATCACTAACTCTTTCCAGTGCTTCTTTAGTTCCGCGTAGGGTAATGTATTCACAGCAGATGAGTGAAGATTCCTTTTTCTGTACTGGGCAATAAGCAGAAACTTGTGCTGTTACCCCTGTATCTTCCCCAAAAGTAGGACATAGCGTAATCACTCGACAAGGATTTTGAGCTGCGATTACTTCACTAATGCTAAATCCTCTAGCATCCATATTGGAGAATTGCCGAGTTTCTGGAGATTTGGCTGCCCACTCTGAACGTAACTTGGCGAGAGTCTCGGAGTCTACCCTACCCGTTACTGGTAACTGATAAGCTTTTTGAGCCTCTTTGATGGCATCACGGGCCTCATTGCCGTTAATACCATCTATTTCACCTTTGTAGAATCCCAAACCAGCCAAAAGTTGCTGAAACTCTTCGGGTTCATATACTACCATGCTGAAAGTAGCTGCTCTGGTAGCGATCGCAGTTGCTTTTCCTCCATTTTGACCAAGCCAGATTTTACTAAGCTCTGCTTCAATTTCTCCGAGAGAAATATCTTTTGGTTGTTGTAAGGCAACAAGTGTTGTACTCATTTTTCTTGTTTGTAAATGCTTTACTGATGGTTATTTGTAGCGCGTAGCGCTAGGGAATTTTCATTAATGGATAATGGATAATGGATAATAAATAATGGATAATTACCTCTTTAACAATGGATAATGGATAATGAAAAGTATCTCTAACTTATCAATTATTCATTGGTAATGAGAGGCTTTAAACCAAATTGATCAATTATCCATTATCCATTGGGTAAAAGTAGCGAGCCATGTCATCCGCCAAGAAATAAATTTCTTGGCTCAAAGCAAAAGTCATCTTTAGATGACTAAAAGATTTTGGTTATCAAGGCTCCTCTTTTAAGGGGATAAAATAAAGAGAATATTTCAGATTTCAATCCCAGCGCCTCAGCTAGAGGTACTGATAACTGATAACTGATAACTGATAACTGAAACCTACAATCGGCGCCAACGACGGCCATCGCGGTTGAGCAACAACTCAGATTCAACTGGTCCCCATGTACCTGCTTCATACAAAGGTATTGCCTCTGGTGGTGCTGGAGCATCCCAGATACTTAGTATTGGTGTTAATGCTCGCCAAGATGCTTCTACTTCATCACCACGAGTAAACAGCGTTTGGTCTGCTAACATACAATCAATCAACAATCGACTGTAAGCATCTGTACTGGGTTTACCAAAAGCAGTATCGTAACGGAAATCCATATCTACTGAACGAGTCCGTAGGGAACTGCCTGGAGTTTTTACCTCAAAACGCATAGAAATTCCTTCATTTGGCTGAATTCGCAAAGCCAATACGTTAGGATTTGCTTGTTTAGCTGCTGACTGGAACATTAAATATGGTACTTCTTTGAACTGAATCGCGATTTCTGAGACTTTTTTCGGCATTCGCTTACCAGTCCGTAGATAAAAGGGTACTCCTTTCCAACGCCAGTTATCAATGTAGAGTTTCAGTGCTGCATAAGTAGGTGTGGTGGAGTTGGGGTCTGCTCCTCCTTCTTCCCGATAAGCTGGTACATCTTTGCCTTTCATCCAACCGTTTGTATACTGACCGCGAATTGCAGAAAGCTCTAGGCGGTCTAAGTCTGCTAGATGGGTTGCTTGAACTACTTTTACTTTTTCGTTACGAATGCTGTCAGCATCGAGGGAATTAGGAGGTTCCATTGCTGTGAGGGAGAATAGTTGCATCAGGTGGTTTTGTACCATGTCTCGCAGGGCACCTGATGTTTCATAATATCCCGCACGTCCTTCTAGTCCTACTGTTTCTGCAACAGTGATTTGAACGTTATCGACAAATTGACGATTCCATAGGGGTTCAAAAATGGCATTAGCAAATCGAAATACCATTAAGTTTTGAACTGTTTCTTTGCCTAGGTAGTGATCGATGCGATATATTTGCTCTTCTGGGCAAACTTGACGCACAATTTTATTCAGCACCTGAGCAGAGCTGAGGTCTCTACCAAAGGGTTTTTCAATTACTAATCTATGTTTTTTGGGGTCTTCCAACATTCCTGCTGCCCCTAACTGTTGAGCAGCTTCTCCAAAAAAGCGTGGTGCTACAGATAAGTAAAATACGCGATTACCTCGCGTACCTCTCTCTTCGTCAATTTGGCTCAAAAGTTCTTTTAGTTTTTGGTAATCTTCTGGTTTGTCGATATTACCGGGAGAGTAAAAAATCCCTTTGGCAAAGTCATTCCAGAGTTCTTCAGATTGTAATCCACCACCAAATTCTTCTACGCCAGTCCGCATTTGTTCGCGGAAGTAATCATGGCTCCATTCTCTGCGTGCTACTCCGACTATTGTTAGTTCGGGGGGGAGTCTCCGCTCTAGCTTCATTTGATAGAGTGCTGGAACGAGTTTCCTTTGAGTTAGGTCCCCTGAAGCACCGAAGATAATTAAAATCTGGGGTTCTGGGATTCGGTCTTGTTGTAATCCAACCCGCAAGGGATTTTCTAATAATGCTACCATCTATTGTTGACTCCTTCTAATTAGTTAATTTGGTTAATATAGAAGCTTTTCTGTATTTTGCCGAGCTGTGCTATTTTTCAGATCAAATCACACCGGACTTAACGCACAGACACTAAATCGAGTGAGGGCGCAATTCGGAGCTTTGCGTTAGCAAATGCCATTCGCCCCTACATATATATGGCGTGTTAAAGGTTAATTTGCGTAAGTCCTGTCACAATTAGCTATGACTGTTTTATTGTTTTGTGGAATGGGCATCTTGCCCGTTCCTGATATTTTCACTCCTTGGCAGGGACAGGCAGGATGGAGACAGGCAGGATGCCTGCTCCCACTTAACTTACCACTTAATATTCATCCCACCCCTCAGCAATGCCTAATTTTTAATCATCAGTCAAACCGTTTTTTTTCACGTTTCGGCTGTCGCCGACATGAAAATGACTGATGACATAAGATTTTTCTAGCCTGAAACAGGTGCTAATTTCTTAACTTTTTCTTCTAGGGAGTTGATTAAAGAACTAAAGGGTTTGATAAATTTATCGATCCCTTCTGCTAACAGTTCATCCATTACATGGTTGATATTGATATTAATATCGGGGTCTTTGAGACTTTCTATAAGCTGGATCGCTTCTTCTATATTAGTCTCTACTCGATTGTCAACATGACAGTGATCAGCACAAGCATCTATGGTTTGGGGAGGCAAAGTATTTACTGTGTCAGGCCCAATTAATTCATCCACATACATCACATCACTGTAGGTGGGATTTTTGGTGCTAGTACTTGCCCATAATAGCCTTTGCATTGTTGCACCTTTTGCAGATAGAGCTTTCCAACGATCGCTCTGAATTATTTTTTTGTATTCTTGATAGGCTATTTTGGCATTAGCGATCGCTACTTTTCCTTTGATGGTTTCTAGTTTGGCCTTGACAGTTTCATCGGTTACATTCTTGGTTTTGCTATCAATAGTAGCGTCAATATTACTATCAATGCGACTCAAAAAGAAACTTGCCACAGAAGCTATCTTACTGACATCTTCTCCTTTAGCTGCTCTTGCTTCTAGACCTTCAATATACGCCCAAGCGGTGTTTACATAGCTTTCTACAGAAAATAGGAGAGTGACATTGACATTAATTCCTTCACTAATAACTTTTGTTACTGCTGGTAAACCTTCTGGCGTACCTGGAATTTTAATCATTAGGTTTTCGCGACCGATAGCAGTGTAATAACGAATTGCTTCAGTGATAGTACTTTCTGTATCTTTAGCTATAGTAGGTGGAACTTCAATACTAATGTAACCATCTAATCCATTAGTTTGTTCATAAACTGGCATAAATATATCGCAAGCATCACGAATATCTTTAAAAACTAGAGATTCGTAGATTTCCATCACTGACTTACCAGCGCTGATACCTGCTTCAATATCTGCATCATAGATAGCATTACCAGCGATCGCTTTCTCAAAGATAGCGGGATTAGAAGTGATTCCACGAATCCCTTTTTGGGCAATCATATTTTTGAGTTCCCCAGACTCAATGATATTACGACTGAGATTATCCATCCAGATACTCTGACCGAAGTCTTTGATTTCGAGCAAATGATTAGTTGTCATAGCTGTCTTACCTTAATTGTTACTATTTTCCTTGGAGTTTTTTGTGTTCTTATATACTGCAAAAAAAATAACTAAGTTGTTAAATTTTTAAAGGCAGTATTCAAATATCAGTTATCAGTTATCAGTTATCAGTTATCAGTACCTCTGCCTAAAGTAAAGTGCATTGAAATATTGAACTTGATTTTTTTTCATCCCCTTTAAAGGGGAGGCTTGAGACCTTATTTTTTGGTCAGAAAGTTGAAATTAAATCTGCGTTCTGATGACAAATTCTTAAAAACCGATGTTAAGTTCTATTAACTAGCTATCAGCTTTTATAGCTCTGGGTAAAACATCCCCGGTTTCTATAAACCGGAAGGTGCGCGGAGGGGTATCAGTCCCCTTCTAAACGTTTACTGCTGAGGTACTGACTGCTGAGGTGCTGACCGCTTTTTTAACCCTGATGAGAAATGCGTGCTTGTTCCTTAATAAAAGACTCTACAAGTGTCACATCTTCTTTACTGCCAATCACCAATGGTGTACGTTGATGTAGTTCATTTGCTACAACATCTAATATTTCTTCAGTACCCGTACTAGCTCTACCACCAGATTGTTCTATTAAATAAGCCATAGGTGCTGATTCATATAATAGGCGTAATTTTCCTTCTGGCTTTTTCACTGTACCTGGGTATAAAAATACGCCACCTTGGTATAAAATTCGATGAAAGTCTCCAACTAATGCACCACCATAACGGGCAGTATAACCTTCATGACGATGAACATACCGGATATAATCCCGCATGGAATCATCCCACTGCCAAAAGTTACCTTCGTTGACACTATATATTGGGCCGTGGTCGGGAGTTTTAATATTCTCATTGGCCAGAATAAACTCACCCAAACTAGGGTCAAGAGTAAATGCGTGAACTCCAGTACCAATGGAATATACTAGCATTGTGCTAGGGCCATACAAGATATAACCAGCAGCAATTTGTTTACGTCCACTTTGGAGTAAATCTTGAGCGGAACCATCTTCATCGTTGCCTTCTTGTTGCCGAATAGAGAAGATAGACCCCACGTTTAGATTTATGTCTAAATTAGAGGAACCATCTAGAGGATCGTAAAGTAATGTATAGCGACCTATTGGACAGTTTTCTGGAATGTAATAGGGTTTTTCCATCTCTTCGGATGCCAAGCGACAGACAAGGCCACTTTGCTTAAATACCGAGATAAATACATCATTGGCATAGATATCCATCTTTTTGACGGATTCTCCCTGGACATTAACTGAGCCAGTAAACCCCAAAGCGTCTTCTACTAATCCAGCGCGAGTCAAACGACGAGCGATTAACTTTCCTGCTAAAGCAATTCGATTCATCAGGGCGCTAATATCTTGAGCATCTGGTGAGAACTGAAGTTGCTGTAGAACATGACGTGATAAGGTTGTACAATCACGATCTAATACTTGTGCTTCCTCCAGACGAATGTGGAGGTTTTCCTGGGTATTGACCATAAATATTTAGTTCCTCCATTTTTATTGGTTCCAGTGGTGGCATAGATGATTTGCAAAGGCTTTACCTTTACTTGGACTTCTATGACTGGATGTGTCTAACGTTCATCTTATTTAGGCTTGAGCAAGAGGAGGCTAAATTTTATATGAACTTTAGATAGTTAATCGCTTTTTGAAGAGTAAAAAGCAAATTTTAAAAGTCAAAAGTTAAAAATATCTAAACGCTTCTAGTTTTACACCTAATGTCATTTCAGTTATCAGTTATCAGTTATCAGTTATCAGTACCTCTGCAATAAGGAGGCAAGAAAATACGGAATTCTGTTTTTTTTATCCCCTTAATAGGGGAGGCTTTAGAGCAGAATTTTTAGGTAAAAAAAAGTTTGTGTTATCTACTAAAAAAAATATAGTAGTAACACGAACTTTGTATTATTTAGGAATAAGCAACAAGGGTAGGCTGGGTTGAGGAACAAAACCCAACAAAGAATGATACTTTAACCTTGGTCTTTAAAATAAAAGCCCAATGCAACACCCAATAATGTTACTTGTGGGGTGATAATAATGGGAATCATTTCCCTAATAAACTGCTTATCTGATTGTGGAGAAATAGATGCCAAACCAATCAGAAGATAAGTAATCCCTAACGATGCACCAAAAAATACTAAAAGTTTTTCAGCAATATTTTTTCTAGTCTTTTCCTGTTCAACTTTTACCCATTTATATATCTGTTTTTTATTTTCATGGCTTAAGTCTTTATCAGAGATATAATTCTGAATATAGCTGTCAACATCTAGTGTTTCTAGATTTTTTGTTTCTAGATTCTCTGGTATTTCTAGATAGAAAACATTGTCTTGACTTTCATTTTCTTCTGGATTGAATTCTTGATTAGTTGTCATGAATAAATGAGGTTGGTAATTGCTAAATTTGACAATTTTTACCCGTCCCCAATATAAATATCAAGCAACTAACTACTAAGCTATTATCTGAAAACTACTTCTTTTACTGATTTATCAGAGTTCATAATTAGTACGGTAGAACCTTGCTTTATTTCCTTCTGAAAATAGGCTTCAGTTGCAATAGCTTTCCGAATTGCTTCATTTTGAGTAATGCCTTGATTAGTAGCAAGAAATTCTAACATTTCAGCGACGTCTGTGGGCAAAGTTACAGACATTCGCTTTGTAGGGGGACGGGATGTTTGAGTTGTTTTGTTCATCTTCATATTGAAGGTAGAGGTAGTATGTGTTTTATTTTAAGAAGGCAATCTTTAGCCACTTTGTTTAAGTATTACTAAGGAACTTAAATACAATATACACTAAATTTTTGTTTTTGTGGTGTTTTTATTACACCATTTTGGTGTTCAGTAAATAAAAAATATTTTTGATAATCGAAACTTGTTTTAAGATTACTGTGTAGAGTCAACCAAATATGTTTAGGACTTACGCAAAGACACTATATAGAAACCCTCACCGTATCTTTGACATTGATTTTCCTTTCTACAACCGGAGCGATCGCATTTCATGTGTGTCGCAAAGCGGAGCGGAGTTCTATCGCCCTTGAAACCATACTTTTTAGGTTGAATAAAGAATCAAGTGCATAGGCGAACAACCCCTTATAAATTTATGATAACACAAAAATTGTGAAGATACAACCATAAATCCTCTGAGATTTTTTGAGCTTACAACAATGAGAATGTTTGCGGTTTTCCACTAAGCAGAGAAGGTATAGGTGGAAAGATTTAATTATGGGAGTAAGGGAGTATTTTTAAATCTTTTCTACTAAATTCGCGATCGCCCTTGAAACCATACTTTTTAGGTTGAATAAAGAATCAAGTGTATAGGCGAACGACCCCTTATAAATTTATGATAACACAAAAATTGTGAAGATACAACCATAAATCCTCTGAGATTTTTTGAGCTTAAGGAAATGAAAATGTTTGCGGTCTTCCACTAAGCACAGAAGGTATAGATGGAAAGATTTAATCATGGGGGTAAGGGAGTATTTTTCAATCTTTTCTACTAAATTCGCGATCGCCCTCTACGCTATTTTTAGTTGAACAAAAAGTCAAGTATATAGGCGGACGACCCCTTATAGTTTTATGATAATACAAAAGTTGTGAAGATACAACCATAAATCCTCTGAGATTTTTTTGAGCTTAAGGAAATGAAAATGTTTGCGGTCTTCCACTAAGCAGAGGAGGTATAGATGAAAAGATTTAATTATGGGAGTAAGGGAGTATTTTTCAATCTTTTCTACTAAATTCGCGATCGCTCTCTACACTATTTTTGATTGAATAAAAAATCAAGTAAGTAGGCGAGCAGCCCCTTATAAATTTATGATAATACAAAAATTGTGGAGATACAACCAGAAATACTCTGATTTTTTTTGAGCTTAAGGAAATGAAGATGTTTGCGATCTTCCATTAAGTAGAGGAGGTTATAGATGGAAAGATTGAATGATAGAAGTAAGGGAGTATTTTTAAATCTTTTCTACTAAATTCGCGATCGCCCTTGAAACCATACTTTTTGATTGAATAAAAAGTCAAGTGTATAGGCGAGTAACTCCTTATAGTTTTATGATGACACAAAAATTGTGAAGATACAACCAGAAATCCTCTGAGTTTTTTTAGCTTAAGGAAATGAAAATGTTTGCGGTCTTCCACTAAGCAGAGGAGGTATAGATGAAAAGATTTAATTATGGGAGTAAGGGAGTATTTTTCAATATTTTCTACTAAATTCGCGATCGCCCTCTACACTATTTTTTAGTTGAATAAAAAGTCATGTACATGGGCGAACGAACCCTTATAATTAAATAGTATCATCATTTTTTTGAAAATGCAACGACAAAACCTTCAAATATTTTTATGAGCTTCACAAAATGCAAGTGCAAAAGTTAGTGCTAGCTAAGATAACGATCTAAGCAAATAATAAAAAATAAAATCAATTACCCCACAGAAATCATCAATTATTTTTCCCTACTTTGTACGGACGTTGTATGCAACCTCCCTACATTCCTTCTCAATCAAACAACATAATTAATATCCTCTCCTATTCGTTTCCCTAAATGACTAACCACCCCAATGCTCTTAGCTTTTAACAATCACTTAATACTCATATCCTCATCTCCCAGAAAATATTCTGCCTTAGCAATATAACAACTACAAAAAGCAACAATCTTTGGTTTATTATCTGGTACAGTAAAAGGTAAAAACATTTCCTTTCCCTCTGCATAATTTTCTATCTCTACATCTACAGAACTACAGAATATTAGTTTTTACATAATAATTTCACCACGTTGAATTGCTTCACGATAAAAAGAGTCTTGAAATAATATCCTATCAGCTTGTGGTAAAAGTAATTCTAGTCTATCAGATTGAAAAAATATTGATGAATACAAGCAATTCAATATTTTTTCGCACAACTCTCCCTTAACAAACAAAAGGTTGAAGAAAGGTTTTTTAAGTTCTCCTTGGTTTGTGAAAGTTTCTGGATCTTTAACCACATAAAATGTATGTAAATCAGCTTTTTTAAGAGAAAGAATTAAATCTTGTACTGACATTCCCTGTCTTTGAAGCAGATAAGGAGTTACTTCACATATAATTGCCAAATTATCTAACTGAAAAAACCATTTTAACCCTCCTTTAATAACCTGATTTTCATACCCTTCCACATCTATTTTTAATAAGCTAGGTGAAAGATACTGCTGCCGATCAAAGAATATGGCATCAAGGGTTGAAACTTCTACTTTTTCTCCTGTTTGAGTTCCAGGTCTAGATAAAAAAGAATGAATCATGCGATTAGAGTTCGTTGATATATTTAGATTCAAATACCCTTGATGTTCACCTAAACCTTTTTGATAGCACTCCACAAAAGATAAATCATTTATTTGACAGTTTTTTTTCAGCATCAAAAAATTATTTTTTTCTGGCTCAAAAGCAATAAATTTTTGCTGAGTATGATTTTTTTTGAAAGCTGCTGCTAAAAGATGAGAACCAATATGAGAACCTACATCTAAGAAAGAAAAACCGGCTTCAACAAAACTTTGTATTATCAATATTATTGTTGGTTCATAAACACCGAATTTTTGAATTGATTGGTAAATTCGATGTTCTGGACATAGCCATATTTGACCATCTAAATAAGAAACTAATGAACAAGATTCTTCTTCCATGTGAATTTTGGAAAATTCAGGTTGCATATTTACTCTTGATATCTATATAAAATAGATTGTTTGCCGAATAATTAAGGTTTAAAGTCTCTCCTTTCAAGGAGAAAAAAATAAAAAAATTCCCTACCGCGTCAATTCTCTTCTTTTCAAGGAGAAGTAATTTCAGTTATCAGTTATCAGTTATCAGTTATCAGTACCGACCACTAAAGCCGGAGGCTTGAAATACTGAACTGAATATTTTTTCATGCCCTTAAAAGGGGAAGCTTTGGACCTCATTTTTTTTAAAATTATTAATTATTAATTATTCATTAAAAAATTCCCTACCGCGTCAATTCTCTTCTTTTCAAGGAGAAGTAATTTCAGTTATCAGTTATCAGTTATCAGTTATCAGTACCGACCACTAAAGCCGGAGGCTTGAAATACTGAACTGAATATTTTTTCATGCCCTTAAAAGGGGAGGTTTTGGACCTCGTTTTTTTGTAATTATTAATTATTAATTATTAATTATTAATTGTCCTACTTCCATCGTTCAATATTCTGGGTAAAAATATCTGATAAAATATCCTTAATTGTGTAATTTAACTTCCAGTCAGGATAGTGACTTTGAAATTTTCTAACATCAGTAATCCACCAAATATGATCTCCACTTCGATGTGAATCAACATAGCTCCAATTCAGCTTTTTGTCAGTAATTTCATTGCATAATTGGATAGCTTCTAACAAAGAGCAATTGCTGAAACGACTACCACCAATGTTATAAACTTCACCACATCTTGGAGATTGATAAAAATGATAGAAAGCATTAACTAAATCATAGCTATGAATATTATCTCGAACTTGCTTTCCTTTATATCCATAAATTTGGTAAGCAGTATCCGTCATAGTACACTTCATTAAGTAAGATAAAAAGCCATGTAACTTAGTTCCTGAATGAGTAGGACCAGACAAACAATTCCCTCGAAAGCAAACTGTTTTCATTCCCAAGTAACGACCATATTCTTGAACAAGAATATCAGCAGCAGCTTTAGATGCACCTAAAAAACTATGTTGACAATTATCAATACCTATATTTTCATCAATTCCCAAACTATAAGGATGAGTAGGATCTATTTCCCAGCGTAATTCTTGTTCAATAAAAGGCAAAGAATTAGGTTTATCTCCATAAACTTTAGCAGTTGAACAAAAAATAAAAACAGCATCCGGACAGTATTTTTGAGTATTTTCTAATAAAACTAAAGTCCCATTAGCATTAATACTAAAGTCAGTGTATGGGTCTTTACTAGCCCATTCATGAGAAGGTTGAGCGGCTGTATGAATAATTAGTTTAATATCTTTTTCATAGGTTTGAAAGATTTGAGAAATCGTTTCTCTATCTCTAATATCTGCATGATGATGAATATATTGTTCTTGATAATTGTCTAACAGATGTTGTTTATTCCAAGCTGTTGAGGCATCTTTTCCCAGTAAAACTTCACGCATATTGTTGTCAATTCCAACAACAGTAAACCCTTTTTCACAGAAAAATTTTACTGATTCCGAGCCAATTAGTCCTGCCGAACCTGTCACAATCACTATTTCCATTTTTATCTCCAGTTTTCTATTTTTAACAAGTAATTATTATTGATTAAATTGTAACTATTCAGCTATTAGCATTCAACTTTTAGATGTTTCATAAATAATGAATATACAGTTTCCCTCGTCAAGGTCAGTTTTTTTCCAATACTTTTAATTCTCCTTATATCAATTTTATATGAGGTTGCATAGAATAATGAAATTCATTAAATCGATCTATATTTATCTACGCTTACCTACGGTATATTCTGCTTGAAATATTATTCTATGCAGCTTCATTTCAATTTGGTATTAAATCTATCAATACTAATTCCTACTCAAAAAGTAATAAATCAATAGCTGATAGCTGAATGCTAACTGCTGAATGCTTACAACTTTTAGATGTTTCATAAATAATGAATATACAGTTTCCCTCCTCAAGGTCAGTTTTTTCCCAATACTTTTAATTCTCCTTAAATCTATCAATACTAATTCCTATTCAAAAAGTAATAAATCAATAGCTGAATGCTGAATGCTAACTGCTGAATGCTTACAACTTTTAGATGTTTCATAAATAATGAATATACAGTCTCCCTCCTCAAGGTCAGTTTTTTCCCAATACTTTTAATTCTCCTTAAATCTATCAATACTAATTCCTATTCAAAAAGTAATAAATCAATAACTGATAGCTGAATGCTAACTGCTGAATGCTTACAACTTTTAGATGTTTCATAAATAATGAATATACAGTCTCCCTCCTCAAGGTCAGTTTTTTCCCAATACTTTTAATTCTCCTTATATCAATTTTATATGAGGTTGCATAGAATAATGAAATTCATTAAATCGATCTATATTTATCTACGCTTACCTACGGTATATTCTGCTTGAAATATTATTCTATGCAGCTTCATTTCAATTTGGTATTAAATCTATCAATACTAATTCCTATTCAAAAAGTAATAAATCAATAGCTGAATGCTGAATGCTGAATGCTTACATTAAATTTAAGCAGGTTTACACCCGGTAACAATACTCCAATATCCAAAAGTCGATTTAATTTGGATGTCAATAAAACCAGCATCCAATAACATTTGAGTAAGTTCTAGTCCTGAATATTGCTGACCTTGAGGACACCAAAGAAGCATTAGTGCATTATAAGCTGCTGCTGAAAATGGCCCGGTTTTCTCATTGTTAAATAACCATTCGTGAATGATAATTCGCCCTCCCGGTTCAAGACTATCAAAACTTTTTTGGGTCAAAAATTTACATTCTTCAGGACTCCAATCATGATAAATTAAAGAGTAAAAATGTAAGTCAGCCTCAGGAAAAGACTCCTTCCACATATCTCCAACTACTGTATCAATTCGATCTTGCAAATTCTGCTCAGTAATAAACTCTAGTGCTATTTCACAGATAGGTTTTAGATCTAAAACTGAGGCTTTAAGATGAGTCCATTGTTGTGTTGCGCCAATACAATGAGCTCCCGATCCCCCGCCAATATCGAGCATTTTTCGATTGCTAGATAGATCCAAAGCTGTAGGCCAAGCTAAAGCTGCTGGTATGCTAGCAGAATGCATAGCCTTGGTAAAGGTTTTTGCTTTTTCATTTTCTTGTTCGTGGACTTCAAAAAGCTCTTGACCTTGATAAACTTGAGTTACATCGTTTAAAATTGCGTGTCGGAAATTTGAATAAGATAAGATATCAGCGTTATCAATAATTAAATCAAAATATTCACAAAAAGAAGTATTACTGTTCCTGAGTAAATATTCTTTAGCAACTTGTGTGAGATAGTAGTGATGATGATCCAATTTTATTAACTCTGTTACACAAGCAGCAGATATAAGTACCTGGGTTGCACGATCAGTCAATTTTAGCTTTTGAGAAATTTCTTCAAAAGTAAGAGGTTGTTCATTAAGAAGAGCAAATAAATTTAAGTCATGAGCAATCAGTACAGGTATACTGATGTGTAAGTTCATTACAACATCCCAAACCTGTCTGCCATCTGTTTGAGGTTTAATCATAAGGCTTTCTAGAAAATCAATCTGAAATATTTCGGGCTGATTTTAACATCAATTGCGTTCAAGAATTTAGAATTTAGAATTTAGAATTTAGAATTACCTCTCCTTGAAAAGAAGAGGATTGGGTTAAAAGGAATTTTTTTCTTCTCTTGGTGGATTGGATATGGCGAGGAGAACCGCTCTTATCAGAGCCGCTCCACTTTATATGTTGCGGAGTAAAACGCCATCCCATCCTACGGAATGCTCCGCAAACGACCGCTTTTTTCTCCATGAATGGAGAGGCTTTATACCTTAATTTTTCGGTAAGAAAGAAATTGTTTGTAAAAAAAATCTGGCATTGCTGAATTAAGGAATGAAAGTAGGTTTATAGGGAATAGGGAACAGGGAACACTTAACTGGGAACAGGGAACAGTTAATATTAACAAGTAGTTCAAACCATCCAAAATACAAAATCAAAAATATAAAATTATCAAATCATACCCAGAATCAGCAACGCCAAAAATCTTAATGTTAATCTTTCCCTATCTACTATAGGAGAGCACAGCGATAGAACTCCGTTCCGCTTGCGCGACTGCCAAAAATTGTTCTCTTTAGAAAGACAATTTTCTAAATTTATATAAAACTATAGCAATCCTAAATAAGTTGCGGGTAATCAAAAAGTAGATAAAAAAACTGAAACTCCCATCTGTTCCCTGTTCCCTGTTCCCTGTTCCCTAAAAGCGATAAGATTTTTATACACAAATAAAATAGGATTGCTATATATTTATTGATTATTATTTTTTCCCAACAATAAGATAGTCATATATCGTTGAAACCATCATTGAATATTATATGTTAACTACCGTATCTTTACTAATCTTATTAATTTTAATAGTATTATTATCTGCTAGCCTAAAAATGAATTTTGAATACCATAAATCGGTAATTTTTAGACTAGGAAGATTTAGTCATGTAAGAGGTCCTGGTGTATATTTAACTATTCCAATCATTGACCAAATAAAGCAAGTAGACCGAAGAACTATTACTGTTGATATTGAATCCCAAGATACATTTAATAATTAATAATTAATAATTAATAATTAATAATTAATAATTAATAATTAACAATTACCTTTCCTTGAAAATAAGAGGATTGACTCAAAGGAAAAATTTTTCCTTTTTAAGGGAAAAAAAGAAATAATATTTCCTTATATTCAATTCCGTAACGGTTTTAACCAGAGGTAATTATCAATTATCCATTATCAATTATCAATTAATGAAAAATCCTTGGGGTATAGAAATTGAACGTATCGAAATAAAAAATCTAGAAATTCCTAAACCAATGCAGCGTGCAATGGCAAAAGAAGCTGAAGCTGCAAGAGAGAAAAGGCCGCGTATGATTAAGGCCGAATCTGAGTATGAATCAACTATTAAACTAACACAAGCTGCACAGGAAATTGCTAAGTCTCCAGTAGCATTAGAACTACGTAGAATTCAGATGATTGCTGAGATTGGAACTGAACAAAATACTACTACTATTTTGATGATTCCATCTGATATTTTATCTTTAGCAAAAGATTTTTCTCAGTCTATTTCAAAAGATAAATAAAAACTCTCCCAACCTCTGAGCAAGGGGTTGTTTAATCTAACCTAGAAAATGCAAAGAGGTGGGAAAAATCTTTCAAGTAAAATAAGTATTAATATTAGACCTCTTGCAAAAGTTTTAATTAAATCAATTCAAGAGATGAAATCAACAATTCCCTGACTTCTGCAAGAAGTTTATTATTCTATAGTGATTGATTGAGGACCTTCACTTTTGTCACTACCTACTTCTGTATTAGAGTTAGTAGTGGCAGTATAACCATTCTGCTTCTCAAGCCAACTTTTGACTGGATCGTCATTAAGATTTAGTCGGAACATACCAGAGAAAAAACCTCCAAAAAAGGCAACTGGTTGTTCAATTAGTTCTTTTACAACTGGAGTTAGTTCATCTAAAAACATACAGTCTTTCCTCTCGCTAAAGAATATTTATTTAATCAAATTAAATTTTTCCCTCGTATTCTAACGTACTGAATATGAAACTATCGTAGCGATCGCCTCAATTAACTTAATTAGCTTTTAATCGCAGTATCTACGAATTTGTGGACTGACAGAATAAATGAAATAAGAATTAACCCTTCTACCTTCTGCTACAATTAACTAGGGCTTGCGCTGATAAAGCTAAAAGTCAGGATAGCTGACGGTAATGGAGCTTTTTATATTCAGTTGATCTCCTAATTTATGGCTCTTATTGGCCTCAAAATACTGAATTTTTCTGCTGAAATTCAAGAAAATTTCTTCACATAAAATGGCCTAAACCCTTGCCTGTCAACGCGTCTCCCCATCTCCGCGTCTCCCCATCTCCGCGTCTCCGCTTCTCCGCGTCCCCGTGTCCTACCCCCACCAACCAATTTTTTCACCAAACCCTAACTACTTTGGGCTACCTTGGCCTCCTGAGCAACCTGCTCCACCTGATCGTTGGCTAACTCTGCAATAACTTGCTCCGCTTGTGGCCCTCCTAATTTATGCAAAGTTTGTACCAGTCTATAACGTATTTGCCAATCACTATGGGTAGCAAAAGGTGTTAAGAAAGAAACAGCTTCTGGGTTTCCTAGTTCCCCTAAAGCACTAATAGCTATAGTCTGTATCAGTTCATTATCTGACTTGAGAGCATCTTCTAGTAAAGAGAATGCTCTTGGTTCCCCCATTCCTCCTACTACTGCAACTATGCTCATTTTAATTATCCATTCTGGAGTATTCTGGTAGACCTGTTCTAGGTCGTCAAAGGTTTCAGTAAGTTTTAATGCCCCTAAAGCATCTGCTGCCGCTGCTTGGACATCTGGTTCGGGATCGTTGAGCAAACAGTTTCGCAATATTTCTTGGGATATTTTTAAATTTTGTGTTCCTAAACTTGACATTTGGCTCACTGCAGCATATCTAACACGAGTATCTTGGTCTTTGATTGAAGTTTGAATTAATTCAAAAGCGGTAGCTAAATCTATTTGACGTAATTGATTAACTCCACGCAAGCGATCGCCTAGATCCTCTGATATTAATAGTTGCTGAATTGAATCTGGGGTAACACTCATTGCCATAAATTTTATTTTTTTTATTTTCCTGGATTATCTGAGCTATAAACTAGAGTAGATTTTTGATCCCCCGCCATAATTAATTTTTAATAGAATCAAAATTACTCACTTGCCATAGCTCTAATAATATCCCCACGAGTTAGTATACCAATCACTTTATCATTTTCACCTAATACTGGTAACCGATGAATATTCTGTTCGTGCATGAGTCTTGCTGCTGCTGAGAGTGATTGTTCCGGTGTAGTAGTTAGAGGATCTTTAGTCATGACTTCTCCCACAGTTTCTCCTAAAGCTTTATGAATTTGTTTTTCATAACGAGCTGGATTTTCTAGAAAAATCACGCTATCTAGCAACATAATATAGGGTGGAGGAGTGACTCCGCTTTCTTGCCACATCAAATCTGTTTCTGATACGATCCCGACTAACTTATCCTGTTCATTAACTACAGGAAGACCACTAATACGTTGTTCTGCTAATATTTTAATTGCCTCTTTTAAAGGCATTTCTGGCTTAACAGAGATTGGATTATTGCTCATAACATCTGCTACAGTTTTAGTCATGTTTACCTCAGATTTTGTTCTAGTTGGAGTAACTATGAGAGCGTCAAAAAGTAAAAATTTTCCTTTTTAGTTTCGGCTTCAATAGTAATCATATAAAGAAAGTACAACATACTATAATTGCACCTTTCTCAAATCAAAGTTTACAATGTAACATAAAGCTATATTAAGAATTTTTGATTAATGCCAATGCCTGAAGGCCAAAAACCAGAAGAAACTTCTCGCGATCGCTGTGTACTTGTCTGCCAAAATACGTCTTGTCTACGCCACAATTCTCAAGAAGTCCTCAACACCTTCATAGCTGAGGCAGAAAATGTAGTTGATGTTAATATTGAGGCCAGCGGTTGTCTAGGTCAATGTAGTACTGGCCCTACGGTAAGAGTTACCCCTGATGAAATTTGGTATTACCGAGTCCAACCTAGTAATGTCCCAAAAATAGTTACACAACATTTGCAGGGCAATGAACCTGTAGATAATTTGCTTAATCCTAGAATTCATCCTCGTTTCTAGGAGTAGGGAGCAGGGAGTAGTTAAGAGTCACGAGAAATGGGAGTTATAGAGTAGGTAGTTGTTCATAATGGTTTCTTGATTGTCTGCCGTAGTTACCCCAAAATGCGCTCTTTTTGGAACCAAGGGCGACCTAATACTTTTTCTGGGCATAAAAAGGCACTTTCCTTTATCTGTCAATGGCTTTAGATTTAATCAGTAAGCCCTATATTAAATTTATTTTGTATAGGCACATTCTTCAATTAGCTCGATAGGATTCTCCCGCTATAATCTGCGATTTAGCGGTGAGAGGAATATCGGGACAATGAAAGTATGAAGTTGTCCAATAATTATTATCAAAATAACATGGGTCTAAAACCCCGCCTTTTAAGGCGTAATATTTTTGGAGCGGGGCTTAAATCCCCGTTACAAAAATAACTTCTGACTTCTGACTTCTAACTTCTGACTTCGTTAACCCATTCTTTTGTGCTAAAAGTTATTATTTGTTTCACCATTAAGACTGTGAATCTTGCGGTTTTGAACTCCATGCCGACTTAATTGGTGCAAGGAATATAGCAATGCGAGGGCTGCTTTTTCGGCAAGACTGGGAAAGTACGGGGCTTTTGTCAGCCGCCCCTGATGGTTCGTCGGCTGAAGCCAAAGCTGCACGTATGCACAAGGTTTGCAGAACTGCGGTGGACGGCAGAATCAAGCCAACATTATAATGTTTGATTTGATGTTTGGTAGTTGACAATTGATATAGCATTCAAAGCAAAGCTTAGGAGGTTACTTCTGAATTCTAACTTCTGACTTCTAACTTCTGACTTCTGACTTCTGATAACACCCATTCTTTAATTAATTTGTTAACTTGTTCTGGTACTTCATCATGAGGGCAATGACCCGCCTCTAAAAAGTATTCTGTTAACTGAGGATAATACTTACGAAACTGGGCACTTCTACTCTGAGTATTTATCCAGGGATCTGCTTTTCCCCATAGCATGAGTAAGGGACATTTTAACTGACCTAACAACACATCAACTTTTTCGCCAGATGGAGTTTTGAATATAGAAGCAAAAACTTTAGCCGCACCAGGATCGCAAGAAGGCCGATATATATCTTCTACTAACTGGTCTGTAACAGCACTTTGATCTAAATAAACTTTATGTAGTGTTTTTCTGATAGTGCTACGTCGTCGCGTCCATTGAAATAATAAAAAACTAGGCCAATCTTGTAAGAGTAACCACTTTATACTTTGAGAAATAACTTTTCTCCACAAGGGAGGTTTGGCAGTAGGTTGAGATTCACTAAAAGGTCCAGCACTGTTCAGTAATATTAAACCTGCTGTGGAGCTGGGATATTGAGTCGCTACACACAATGCTGCATAACCTCCTAGAGAATTTCCTGCTAGTACCACAGGTTTACCAATTACTTCAGTAATAAAGTCATTTAGTTGTTCTCTCCATAGCTGACCACTATATTGCCAGTTTGCTTTTGTCGAACGTCCAAATCCTAGCAAATCGATTGCCCAAACCTGAAAAAACTGGCTCAGATATCCAATATTTTTGCGCCAATGGTCTGTTGATGCTCCAAAGCCATGTATTAATAATATGGGTGGAGTTGCGGGATCGGACTTACCTGCACATACATAGTAGATGG
This sequence comes from Okeania sp. SIO3B5, assembly GCF_010692555.1. Lineage (GTDB taxonomy): Bacteria > Cyanobacteriota > Cyanobacteriia > Cyanobacteriales > Microcoleaceae > Okeania. The sequence continues at coordinate 20,186 of NZ_JAAHHG010000058.1, forward strand.
ACTGATCCCGCCATTGCCAATAACTGCCAGGAAGCGAAGCTGTGATGGAGGTTGATGTAGTTAACATATATAAAGTTTTATTAAATTACATTAATTATTGTATCAAAATTGAGACGGGATCAAATTATTTCTAAAATATTTCTCGTCAGCAATAAAAATCTATAGAAAAAACCTAGGCCAGAAAAAAAGAAACCTAAATGTAGATAGTAGATAGTAGATAATAGATATTAGATACTTTAAGTAGAAAATATATATAAAATTTGCACTAATTTTGCTGAGGTACTTTATTTTTCTTAAGAGTTTTGATACTATAAAAATATGAAAGCAGGGATGCTCATTAAAGAAAAGATTTTTAATTGCACGAGGAGATTGACAAAGGTTTACTAAGAAAAGCTAGGGAGTTTTTTCAGTGATTGCTATCTCATCACGTCCACGTCTAATAGGTCAAAACTGGGTGACAATTAGCTTTGCTTCCACCCTGTATTTGTGTCCGATTCTCGATCTTTTACTGGCAGATGTTCCTAAACATTGGCATCCAGAACTACGACTAGGATTACAAGAAGCTTTGGTAAATTCTGCAAAGCATGGAAATAATTTAGACCCCAGTAAAAAAGTTTTCGTCCGTTTTTCAATTGTACAAGACCATTACTGGTGGGTGATTTCAGACCAAGGCTCGGGTTTTAAACCACCTTGTAAATCAAACCAAAATCATAGGCAAACTACTACCTATTCCCCAGAAAATTGTTGTGATGATGAAAAAGAATGTGGTCGAGGTATATACATCATCTACCAAGTTTTTGATTATGTGGAATGGAATTCCAAGGGTACAGAGTTAACGCTATGCAAAAGAGTAAGAAATAACTCCAGATTACCCCTGGTTATGTGAAGAATTTAAGTTAACTTCAACTGATTAATCCTTCTTTACTCCATGAGTTGGACATGGAGGAGCTGAAATAGATCGATCTAACCAGCTAGTAGCTTGTTTGAGACGCTCGATCGCTTCAGTAGGTTGCGCCTTAATTAGAAAAACTAGGGCAGCTACAGTTAGCTCTAATGCACGAACTTGGCGATTAGACTTAAGTCGATGCCAGTCTCTTTCTGGTATAGCCAGTCTTTGGGCTAAAGCTTGAGCTAGTTCTAATGTACTATACTCCTGTAAATCTCTTTTATTAGGAGTGTTGAGTTTGCTAGTTACAGTTGCAGAAGCTGAGTTAGAGTTAAGCATATTTTCCTAGATTAATTTTTTCAGGTGAACTTACTATACTTAAGTATGCCAGGATGAATCCTCCTCCAGAACATTCTGAGAAAAAAATAAATGATGGGTACTCAAATTCTGCACCAGTTGATGGAGAGTCAGAAGTTTCAGAGACTGATTTTGCACAAGCGCTAGTAGAGGTAGAGCATTCCTTTGCTGCTCTGAAAAAACGTTATTCTCAAGTTCAGTATTATCAGAGGCGAAAAGCAGAATTAAAGCATCGCTTGGAAGAAGTTCAACCGGAAGTACGTCGCCAAAAAACTAATGAATTGAGAAAAGAGTTACAACAGATACAGACAGAATTAGAAACAATAGAATTAAACCTAGAGAGTAGTTTATTTGGTTGGAATAGCATAAAAGAACCATTTTGGCAAGCTGTGAGATTTGGTGGTTTAGGAATTGCGATCGGTTGGCTGTTAAAGTCTTGTGTTGGATAATGTCAACAGGACTTACGCAGAACCTTTATCTTTTGGTGCGCGTTCCCTCTCTTGGTCAGCGTTCCCTTGCGTCTGACGCCGACGCCGGGTCGCACCGCTATCTAGCGAATGGCATTCGCCCTCTCTAAGTTAGTAGTAGTTGATAGATTCTTTCCATCATCAAAGACTTGTTCTAACTGCGGTCACGTCCAAGATATGTCATTAAATGTAAGGACTTATGATTGCCCAGATTGTGGGTTATCAATAGATAGAGATTTAAACGCCAGTATAAATTTAAGAAAGCGAGTGCGTAATTCTGAGGTTTCCTCAGAATGTAAGACGCACTCAAGACATGCGATCGGCTCGGTCGTGAATGCGTGTGCATGAATGCCTGTGGATGAGTAACCGCCGACGGCCTCACAAGAAGCAGGAAGTAAACAGCCTCCTATGGTCGGAGCTACGCTATCAAGTTGTAACGTTATGTGGCACTTTGTATCAGTTTTATAGAGCAGTAAGGATAGATGAACAGGAGATGAATAAATATTATTCTTTATATAGCAATCCTATTTTATTCGTGTCAAAAATCTTGCCACTTTTTGGAAATAGGTTTAGATGCAATGGGCAATGGGTAAGAGTTTCGGAGTTTATTTCTAGTTTTTGAATTGTTACGACCTATTTAGGGCTTGCTGATTAAATATCAAAGCATTGACTGATATTGGTTGTAGCATTTTTTGCTCTAAAAAAGTGCCAACTTTTCAGCTGAAAAAGCTCAAAAAGTTAGTATTTTAGCCGCATAGTTGGGCAGAAAAATCTTGGGACAATTCTTACTCCTACCTCCTTTAAATTCCCATTTCTCCTGTCTCCTGTCTCCTGTCTCCTGTCTCCTACCCCAACAAAAAGACTTTCCATACGCAAACCCTATTTAGGATTGCTATAGTTGTTCTTCATAAGTTATAATTCACATCCGATCACAATTTTCCCCTACCTCGGTCATTTCAGTTATCACCTATGGTCGGAACTCCGTTAACAGCACCTCTGGCGCTCACCCAGAGGCTTGACATAAGGAATATTCTCTTTTTTATCTCCTTAAAAGGGGAGGCGCATACCCTTTTTTTTTGGTAATTACAAGTTTTATTGCTTTACCATATAATAATGAATTAACTCTTTAACTTAATTTTCTAAAACTCCACAAGTAACACCATATCTCTCTCTGATTGTATCATGTTCACGATCGCCATCAAGCCATACGGGAAATTCATCGTGTACTTAAGGAAAGGGGTACGTTCATATTTGATGACCTGGTGTCACCTACACAGAAAATCAACACAATAGCCCGCAAATATGTCTACGATCGATTGCTGTTTGAACCAATATTTAGCTTGGACTCCTATAAAGATTTCCTGGGTCAGTTAGGGTTGATGGTTTTGGCAGCTAAAGATTTGAAAGAGCATTTGCACAAGAGTTATGAGTTATATCATGTCCGGATAATCAGTGATAAAAAAACCTTTTCCCTTCTAACCTTACAGCGGTTTTCATTTGGGTAGACCACAGTAGGGACGTTCCATGGAACGTCCCTACAGGGTTTTTGTTTGTTAAGATGTGGTTCATCAACTTGAAAAGCGCTGTATTCTTTCCTTCTGCCTCCTGCCTCCAGCATAGCTGCCTTACCTCCTCCAAAGTGTAAGTATTCAACCGGACATGATATTACTTTCCCAGTTAGCTTTGCCTCAATATCCAGAATTGAGCGCAGCTTATGATAAAATGTGCGAGGCAATTCAAACCGATAAATTAGGTTGGGCTTATTACTTATGTGAAAAAGTTAGCGATCGCCTCTCCTGGATCTACGAAACTAACAACCAACAAAGTCTGCGGGATAAATACGATGCCTGGTCTCGTATTTACGATGCCGAATTGGACCAACCCTATCGCATTAGTCCAATTCTCTCTGCTAGGGCTCTTGCTGGAGTCCTGCCCGATAAAGAGGCTAGTATCCTCGACGCAGGGGCCGGGACGGGAATGGTAGGAGAAGCCTTGGCCGAACTGGGTTATAGCAATATAGTAGGAGTCGATTTGTCAGAAGAAATGCTGGAAGTTGCCCGCAATAAACAGGTTGATCGAGCATTGCACCAGGGTAACTTATATCATGTCCGGTTGAATACTTACACTTTGGAGGTCCGAAGGCAGGAGGCAGGAGGCAGGAGGCAGAAGGGAAGAAAAGGCGCTCATGAGAAAAAGTTTTTTATCACGCTCTTATCCGGACATGATATTAGAAGAACTACTCAAATTTGCAGCTATCGAAAACTTTGATGCTATAATCGCTGTCGGAGTTTTTACCTTTGGTCATGCTCCGATCGAAGCCTTGTACAATTTATTCCCCCTGTTAAAAACAGGAGGTTATTTCGTCTTGACAGTACGGGCGGACTACCACGACGATAACCCTGCCGTCCAAGAAGTTATCAAAAGCCTTTCTTGGAATTTAGTTGGCAAGGAGGAGTTTAACATCTTTGACAAGGAAGCCATGTATGCTATGGTCTTGAAAAAGGATTAATTACCTTTGGTCTGACCTGCCCAAGAAACGAGGTTAAAACCTTTGTAAAACAAGTTTGATAAGGGCCAAAATGGAATTATCGAACGGGTCTAATAATGGAGTTTTCTAGCAAGTAAACTAACAATAATAAAGATGGCAAGAATTAAATTGATGCACGCCAAGCTTCATCGCGTCAGGGTGACTGAGGCAAATCGCGACTATGTAGGCAGCGTTACTATCGACCGAGAATTATTGGAAAAGGTGGGAATACTACCGCTAGAAGAAGTGGAAATTGTAAATATCGACAATGGAAATCCTTGGTACACTTATGTACTAGCAGGAGAACCTGGAGAAGGTTAGATTTGTCCCAACGGTGGCGGTGCGCTAATGTGCGAACCTGGAGATATCTTGATTATCTGGGCAAACGAGGAAATAGAGCGATCAGAAGTCTTGCGTCAGGGACACCAGGCGCGAGTGCTAGTCGCCGACGAAAATAACCGGCCTAAGGAAGTTTTCTACCAAACTCTTACTCCGAATGGGGAGCATTGACTTAATCAAAGAATAACGATATAATACGTTATAAAACGTACTATTAGACAGGCTGTGTTCACAAATAAATGAAATCCATTAGAACCAAACTTAAATTAAATAATCAGCAAAAAACTCTGATGGCTCAACACGCGGGGTATAGCAGATGGTGCTATAACTGGGGTTTAAGTTTGTGGAATGCTGCATATATTCATGGTTACAAGCCTAATGCTCGAAAGCTAAGAGAGGTTTTTACCAACCAGACAAAGCCTTTATACCCTTGGATGAAAAACTTGTCATCTAAAGTTTACCAATATGCTTTTATCAACTTAGGTGAAGCATTTAAAAGGTTCTTTAAAGGATTAGGAAAATACCCAAAGTTTAAAAAGAAGGGTAAACATGATTCATTCACAATAGATAATTGTGGAAAACCAATAGAATTAAATGGATGGAATCATAAATTACCTTTTATTGGTATGGTCAAAACTTATGAACCAATTGAAGCAACAACTAAAAAAATAACCATTAGTAGACAAGCTGGTGATTGGTATCTCAGTTGTAGCTATGAATTTCATTCTCATACTACACCAAAAAAAACTGATGTTATTGGTGTAGATTTAGGTGTGAAAACCCTAGCTACACTAAGTGATGGTCAAGTATTTGAAAGTGTGAAACCACTTCAGAAATTTGAAGCTAAGTTATCTAGGCTCCAATACCTAAATCGTCACAAAGAGGTAGGCTCTGCTAACTGGAAAAAGGCACAACAAAAGATAGCTAGATTACATAGAAAAGTAGCAAATATCCGTAAAGATGCACTTCATAAATTGACAACATACTTAGCCAAAAACCACGGCAGAGTCTCAATTGAAGATTTGAATGTAAGCGGAATGCTATCCAACCATAAGCTAGCTAAATCAATAGCTGACCAAGGATTTTATGAATTCAGGCGACAACTAGAATACAAGTGCAAATGGTACGGTTCTGAGTTAGTAGTAGTTGACAGGTTTTTTCCATCATCAAAAACTTGCAGTAGGTGTGGTCATGTCCAAGATATGCCCTTGCATCTGAGAACTTATGATTGCCCAGAATGTGGGTTATCAATAGACCGCGATCTGAATGCAAGTATAAATTTAAGAAATGCGGTCGGCTCGGTCGTGAATGCCTGTGGATGAGAAACCGCCGACGGCCTCAGTAGAAGCAGGAAGTAAACATCAATTTGTTACGTTATGTAACGCTTTGTATCAGTTTTATGGAGCAGACTTTGGAATATAACGGTTATGAAACAGCGAACGGTAAACAATTGACTAATTTCTCAGTCATGGTAGATGTGTAAAACTGGGGAAAAATTTAATTGTAAATTGGCCGATCGCCCAATTCTGAAAAGCCAGACAAGCAGGACATTCAATTGTGATCGACAACATTGAAGTTACCTTGACGATAAACATATGTGTGGAATAGTTGGATTTTTTGGCTCAAATTTACTAGGCTTTGAAGACGCATTGTCAATCTTAGCTCATCGCGGACCGGATGGTACCAGTAGCATTTGCCAGGAAAACTATGCTTTAGGACATAATCGTCTTGCCATTATTGATGTAGAAGGAGGACAGCAACCATTATACGATCCGCAGAGCAAATTATACGCTATTGCTAACGGAGAAATTTATAACCATCAACAATGGCGCGATCGCTTGCAGGGAAACTACAACTTCTCAACCAACAGCGATACGGAAATTCTGCTACCGCTCTACCAACAGTTTGGCACTCAGATGCCTCAAAAACTCAGGGGTATGTTTAGCTTTATCTTGGCTAGCGATCGGGAATTATTTGTCGCTCGCGATCGCTTAGGCATTAAACCTTTATACTATGCTCAAAGTGAAGAAGGTTTATTTTTTGCTTCGGAAATCAAAGCTTTAATAAAGCATGGCGAAGAAATTAAAGAGTTTCCTCCAGGACATTATTACCATTCTAATGAGGGTTTACAACCCTACTACGATTTACCCGAAGTCGATGTGTTTTTAGAAGATGTAGAGGTGATTTTAGAAAAAATTCGCCAAGGACTTTCTCAAAGTGTCCGCAGGCGTTTAATGTCTGACGTTCCTGTAGGAGTATTTCTCAGTGGAGGACTCGATTCTAGCATCATTGCGGCCTTAATGAAGCGAGAGCTGTCAGAACTACATTCTTTTTCCACCGGATTTGCTAACTCTCCGGATATGAAAGCAGCAAGATTAGTAGCAGAATATTTAGGGACAATTCATCACGAATATATTTACTCAGAAGCAGAAATGCTTTCTGTTCTACCCCAGGTAATTTACCACTTTGAATCCTATGATGCCGCTTGGTTAAGAAGTTGTGTACCTACCTACTTGCTATCTCATCTTGCTAGCCAATATGTCAAAGTAGTTCTCGGAGGAGACGCATCAGATGAGTTGTTTGCTGGCTATAGTTATCTAGCTGATTACAATGATGGCAAGACGTTAAATCAAGAATTGGTATATCGGATTAAAGGATTACATAATCTCAATTTGCAAAAATTAGACAGACTGACAATGGCTCATGGTTTAGAAGCAAGAGTTCCTTTTCTAGATATAGACTTTGTGGAAATGGCACTGACTATAGATCCTACCCTCAAGCTTTACCAGAGCTTTGGCATTGAAAAATGGTTGCTCCGTAAAGCTTTTGAAGACTATTTACCGCCAGAAATAGTTTGGCGAGACAAGATGGAATTTGCTCATGGTTCTGCTTCCTCTAAAGTTTTAGCAGCTCACGCTGAGGCTACTATTTCTGACGAGGATTTCGATCAGGCACGCTTTCGGGGAGACCCCATAAAAAGTAAGGAGGAATTACTCTACTACAGGATTTTTGAGCAGTATTTTCCTCAGCCATTTGCCGTCAATTTAGTTGGCAAGTGGGATCGAACTTTCCATTAACAAAAACTTAACAGTTCAATTCTTATACCATTTCCAAAAAATCATGCAACAGTAGAACAAACCGAAAAACCCTCTTATCTGTTCCCTCTTATCTGTTCTCTGTTCCCTAAAGCGTTGGTACTTTAGAGAATCAAATAAAACTGGTATTAGTTAAATTCAAGAAAAAATGGCGACCACAGTTAATTACTATGATGTTCCCTTAAAAAGGTTGAATTCCCAAAATGCTCTGGGATTAGGGGTTGTATTCACGGATATTGAAGATGCAAAAATAGAGTTATGCAAATGGCCTACTTCAGGAAAACGACCTCTAATTTCCAAGGGGGGTTACGGTACTGTTATTGAAGAGGAGTTCAGAGTCTATTGGAAGGGTTCGACCATATTTTCTGCTGGTCATCAGAATGCTCGCGGCGGTCCTGCGGGTAAGATTGTATCCGAACCAGGAAGTAACTCTAAATATCTTCTAGTAAACTGGCTGAGTGCCCATCTGGATGCAGGAGAAGCTTTTATGCCTAAAAATGGCGAACCAAGTATATTTCTTTTGGCTCCTCCTAAAGAAGATGTCAAACCTCAAGATTTTGTAGCTCTTTATTCAGATGGTAGTTGTGGCATCTCAATACATCCTGGAGTCTGGCACACAAATCCAATATCACTTTCAGAAAAAGAAGTAGTTTATCAGAGAAAACAAGGCAGTATTTATGCAACAATCGATTGTGTCTTAACCAAAGAGCATAAGACTTGGTTAAAAATTCCCCTAGGTCAACCGCAAGACCGTTAAACTTCTATATTCTATTTATCAATAAAAGGAGCATTGACTTAATCAAATAATAACGATATAATACGTCAAAAAGCATACGATTTAGACAGGCTGCACTCACGCATACATGAAATCCATTAGAACCAAGCTCAAACTTAATAATAAACAGAAAACCCTGATGGCTCAACACGCAGGTTATAGCAGATGGTGTTCTAATTGGGGTTTAAGTTTGTGGAATCAGGCATACAAAGATGGTTATAAACCAAATGCCCATAAACTCAGAGAAGTGTTTACCAATCACACAAAACCTCGTTATCCTTGGATGAAAAACTTGTCGTCTAAAGTTTATCAGTATGCTTTTATCAACTTGGGTGAGGCATTTAAGAGGTTCTTTTCCTGCGGAATGCTTCGCAAACAAGGGTTAGGTAAACATTCAAGATTTAAGAAGAAAGGTAAACATGATTCCTTTCCTTCGGAATGCTTCGCAAACACAATAGATAATTGCGGAAAACCAATAGAATTAAATGGATGGAGTCACAAATTACCTTTTATTGGTATTGTCAAAACTTATGAACCCATTGAGGCAACAACCAAAACAATCACTATTAGTAGACAAGCAGGTGACTGGTATCTGAGCTGTAGCTATGAATTTAATGCCACAACTACACCAAAAAAAAAATGATGTAGTTGGTGTAGATTTAGGAGTGAAAACCTTAGCGACTTTGAGTGATGGTAAAGTTGTGACAAGTATGAAATCTTATCGCAGATTTGAAACTAAGCTGTCTAGAATGCAATACCTAAATCGTAATAAAGAGATAGGTTCTGCTAACTGGAAAGCAGCACAACTGAAAATAGCCAGGCTGCATAGAAAAGTAGCAAACATCCGTAAAGACACACTTCATAAATTGACAAGATATTTAGCCAAAAACCACGGCAAAATTGTCATAGAAGATTTGAATGTTCGCGGTATGTTAGCCAATCATAAGCTAGCTAAATCAGATAGCAGATAGTGATTTTATGAATTCAGGCGACAGCTAGAATATCAGTGCCAATAGTACGGTTCTGAGTTAGTAGTAGTTGATAGGTTTTTTCCATCATCAAAGACTTGTTCTAGTTGTGGTCACGTTCAAAAAATGCCATTAAATCTAAGGACTTATGACTGCCCGGAGTGTGGGTTATCAATAGATAGAGATTTAAACGCCAGTATAAATTTAAGAAATGCGGTCGGCTTGACCGCGAATGCCTGTGGACGGAGTGCTGCCGACAGTTCCGGTGGAAGCAGGAAGTAAACAGTAAAATGTCATATTATGCGGTGCGACCCCGCGACGACGAAAGTCGCAAGCGGTCAGACCCCGCGTCGCCGTTAGGCGCAAGGGAATGCTGACCAAGAGAGGGAACGCGCACCAAGAGAGACGTTTTATATCGGTTTTATGGAGCAGTAATATGGTCACATTAGTTCAGCAACTCAAATCGGCTTTTCGCATCCAATCGGTTACCACCGTCGATAACGGGGTGCAAATTACTTGGAAAGATGGTCACGAAAGCTTTTATCACAACCTCTGGCTGCGGGATACTTGCCACTGTCCCAAATGTTTCCAACCAAACACATTAAGCCTCAACAGTGGAGAAGGAGAAGGACACGACCCCCTGAAAATGCCACTAAATCCGATAACTGAAACGGTCAAAATAGACCCCGACGGAAATTTAGATATCATTTGGGGTGGTGAAGAACCGGGACATCATAGTGTTTACGATCCATCTTGGCTGCGAGTTCACTGTCAAAAAGAGCCCGCTCTCAAACAGCGACGAAAACCCCAACTGTGGGACTCATCGCTGTCCATTCCATACTTCGATTACCAGGAAGTGATGAGAGACGATGAAACGCTACTGCATTGGTTGGATAAAATGCTGGATGTGGGAATGGTAATTATTGACGGCTTTCCCAAAACGAGAGAAGCATTTCAGGCATTAGTAGAGCGCGTCGGACCGATTCAGCAACGATATCATCCTACCGACATCTATACTTTAAATACAGAAAACCAACTGGCAGGGAAAATTCACCACTCTTATAAGTACTTGCATCGGCTGGACAATCATACCGATCACGTCTCCTACAACGTTCCTCCCAGACTTCAATTTCTCGGATGTATTGAATACGACAATCCTGACAATGACAGACAAGGATATTCAACTCTGGTAGATGGTTTCAAAGTTGCCGAAGTTCTGAGGACTCAGCAGCCAAAATATTTCGAGCTACTCACCCAAGAGTATATATCAACAGGTCGCAGACGGCTCGGTGTAGAGGAAAAAGTATCTGATAAGGAAAAAGGCACCAAAAAATACCAATGGGAAACCTATCATCGCCAGCACGTCATTAATTTGGATGAAAATGGCGAAGTTTACCAGATTCGTCACAATGAAAAAGACCGGGTGCCGCTCGATGTTTCCCCGGACAAAATTCAAGACTTGTACGCAGCCTACCAAGCATTTACTGCCCTAGCTGAATCTCCAGAGTATAATGCCGAATTTCTTATAGCTCCCGGACAGGTATTGGTAAATGATAACTGGCGACTGCTCCACGGACGGACGGGTATTCACAATCCCCAACTGCGACGAGTTTTACTGGGAGCGTATATGAAGCCAGAAACATTCCGCAGCCGACGGCGACTGTTGCTCGGGAAAAAAAGTGGGATGCCGGATATGTGGTTAATGGGATGTTCGGACCGCGCTTTAGAAATTCTGGCAGACCGCACCACGATCTAAAAAACGACGGCGGGCAGTTCGTCCGTGACAGCTTGTGGACTGGATAACGCCGACGTTACCGAGTGGGAAGCAGGAATAGAACAGATAATCATAGATTTCTATAGATTATCGTAGGTTTCTAAGAACGGCTTAAGAGATAACTTACCAACTGGATGGAACAATAAGATGTTCTGGACAGCATTTAGTTCGGGAGGGAGAAAGGTATTTTTTGATTATTATTGTCAGTTCAAAGAACCTAAAGATTACCGTCCCAGAGAATCTGTTCGGCCAGAGTTTCAATTGAGCGAACAAGACATTAAGTTTTTCTACGAGAATGGATATCTTGGTCCTTTTGATTTAATGTCCCCAGAGCAAGCGGAAAACTTACGACATGATTTACTAAACTCAGTATCTAACACTGAATCTTTCCTAGCTAACAATTATCAATTTGAGGAAGAAAAAAATATTACTGAAGGTCTATTGCCAGTAGCGAAAAATGCACGCAATAAAATAACGGAGGAGTATAAAAAAACCGGACTCAACAGATATAACACTTTCATCAATCGCCATTTGGATAACTCAAAAATCAGGGACTTATTTAAACTGCCTGAAATCACGGAACGTTGTGCCCAACTATTAGGTCCAGATCTAATTTTATGGCGATCTGCTTTTTTTAATGTGAGTCCTCATAGTAAGGGTACTCAATTGCATCAAAACAGCACTTGGCTTTATCAGGATATGAGAGAATCTGTTGTCAATCCACCCCGTACGGATGAACTTTATCAAATAACTTGCTGGGTTGCATTGACAGAAGCTAATGAGAAGAATGGGTGTATGACTCTGGTACCTGGAACTCATAAGGAGATGGTTCCCCTTAAACTAGGAGAAAAGTCAATTTATGAAGCCGAAAACTTTCGCTTATATGGTAATAGTTTTTTTGCAGAGCTAGATTATCCAGTTGATAGTGCAGAGAAAAAGTCGATCGAAATGAAAGCTGGGCAATTCTTTCTGTTTTGCGAGAGAGTTATTCATGGTTCTGTTGATAATACAACAGAAGATTCGAGATGGGCAATAAGCGGTCGTTTCGTAAGAACAGACACTCGCATATATACTCAAGAAGTTCTTGAGAAAGGTCATCGAGAAACTTTATACAACATTAAGAACATTAGTCTTGATGATTGGAAAGTCGTTTTAATACCTGGGAAAGACCGTTTTGGATACAATAGACTGCTTAAAGACTGAATTAAAATGACTGCCAAAAATTTAGCTCTTTAGTCAGTTCCCTATATTTAAAAAATCTTGGAGGTGTAACATGACAGCAGTATTGCAGCAACTTAAACCTGCTTTTCGCATCGAATCAGTGGCAACAACGAACAACGGTGTCAGCATTACTTGGAAAGACGGTCACGAAAGTTTTTATCATAACCTTTGGCTTTTAGATAGCTGTCGGTCTCCTAAATTCTTTCACCGAGATACTTTGAGTATCAGCAGCGGGCACGATGTGATCGAAATGCCTTTAAACCCAACTCCCGAAGAGGTTAAGCTCGATCGCGAAGGCAATTTAGATATTATTTGGGGTGGCGACCAAACAGGTCATCAAAGTGTCTTCGATGCCTCGTGGCTGCGGGTTCACTGCCAAAACGACCCGGCCCTGAAGCAACGCCGCAAACCTCAACTGTGGGACTCGTCTGTGTCGGTGTCTCATTTTGATTGCTATGAGGTGATGAACGATGATGGAGTATTATTGTCGTTCCTCAATAAAATAGTCGATATGGGAGTGGCAATAATTGACGATGCTCCGAAAAACGAAGAAAGCTTCCGGGCATTGATAGAACGAGTAGGACCGCTACGGCAACGATACCATCCTACCAATGTGTTTGCGATGGATAGAAGCAACAAAAAGGCTCAGGCTATCCAACATTCCTATCAAGTGGGAACTTTAAGAAATCATACGGATGTTACTGCTTATGACATTCCTACCGGGCTGCAATTTCTCGAATGCATCCTCTACGAGAACCCAGATGGCGATCGCCAGGCTTATTCTACGGTGATTGACGGTTTCAAACTGGCAGAAGTTATCAAAGCAGAAAATCCGTGGTTTTTTGAATTGCTAACCACGGAATATATCCCCGCAGGTCGCAAGCGGCTTTCCGTTGAGGAGAAACTGGGCGAACATGAATCTAGTGCCCGTAAGTACGAATGGGATGCTTATCGGCACAACCATGTCATTAATTTGGATGAAAATGGGGAGGTGTATCAGATTCGGTATAACCACAATACACGGATACCGTTAGAAGTTTCTTACGATAAAATTCACGACCTCTTGGCAGCCTATCAGCGATTTTCTCAATTGTTGCAATACCCTGAATATAATGCCGAATTTTTGTTAACTCCAGGACAGGTATTGGTGGTTGATAACTGGCGAGTTCTTCACGGGCGAACTGGTATTTGGAACCCTAATCTACAACGAATTTTATTGGGTGCTTATTTAGAAGAAGAAAGTTTCCGCTGCCGACGGCGAGTTTTATTGGGGGACAAAACGGGGATGTCTGACTTGTGGTTAATGGGATGTTCGGATCGTGCTTTGGAGATTCTGGCAGACCGACATTTATAAAGAGCTGAAATAAATAATTTTATCTCCCTATTCCCTATTCCCTGACTTCTGCAAGAAGTCTTTTGAATATGGCTGAAGCTCTAGGAATGGCAAAAAATGCCAATTTCTAGGGCTTTTTTTGACAAAGAAAAACTTTATTTGATTGATAGTTTATATCAAATCCGCTTAATTTGGTATAAAAAAAGATTCCATCTTCACCTAGAGCGGAAAGAATTCTGAGTTCTCTTCCCTTCTAAATTCTGGATTCTGATTCACTATCTTATTACACCGATGCTACCGGATTTAATATTATCAGGACTTACGCAAAGGCACTATATACAGCGTCTTGGTGTGTGACGCTAGCGCTAACACACCCTACTAATAGCGTTCATGCGTAAGTCCTAATTATGCTAAACTTTATATAATATCATGTCCGGTTGAATAGTTATAAATAAGGGAGTAGGGAGTAGGGAGTAGGGAGAATAAAAAGATTTGTACTGCAAGTGACTGTTTTGGTTTTTTTCCAGATCGCTCTTATCCGGACATGATATTACACTTTGGAGGTCCGAAGGCAGCTATGCTGCTATGCTGCTATGCTGAAGGAAAAGAAAGATTTAAAGGGAGAAGGTTTTTTATCACGGTAGATCAACGCCTGGTTTAAATCATTTAAAGATTGCTGCAATGGTATGTTAGAAACCTCTGACAACCATTCTCTTTCTTCAGTCTTTTTAGACTGAGTAATAAAAAGCTTTTGTAGTTCTGAATTATCAGAT
>NZ_JAAHHG010000580.1 GCF_010692555.1 Okeania sp. SIO3B5
CCCTAATTTTTCTCCCCATCTCCCCATCTCCCCCTCTCCCCATCCCCCCATCCCCCCATCTCCCCATCACCCCATCTCCCCATCACCCCATCACCCCATCTCCCCATCACCCCATCACCCCATCTCCCCATCACCCCATCACCCCTACTCAAAAATATCAACCACCCAACAAATTCTTATATCTCCCCAAAACCATCAAAGGAAAATATTGCGGATAAAAATGATATTTAATATAAAAATGACAGGGAAACCCAGTACCAGTAAACTCCGACTCCAACCAACTCCCATCATCATTCTGAGTCGAAACCAAAAAATCAATACCCCTATCAATAACATCCCTAGCAAAATTACCAGTCGCCTCCCCCGCAGCCAATAACCCTATCAACGCCCAAGCAGTCTGAGAAGCCGTACTTTTTCCCTTACCCTTCAACGACGGATCATTATAACTCCGACAACTCTCACCCCATCCCCCATCCGAATTTTGACAACCAACCAACCAACTCGCCCCCCTCTCAATAAAACCTCGGTGACTTTCCCCTGCCACAACAGCCAAAGCCGAAATTACTCCACTCGTACCATATATATAGTTAACTCCCCACCTACCAAACCAACAACCTTCCTCCTCCTGCTCCCTTTCCAAATAAGCGATCGCCCGTTTCACCCGCCAACTATCCATAGACAACCCACAACAACCAACCATTTCCAACACCCGCGCTGTCACATCCGCCGTATTCGGATCTATCATGGCCTTTAAATCTCCATAAGGGATACCATTTAACCAATCTTGATCATTATCCACATCAAAAGCCGCCCAACCCCCAGGTTCACATTGCATCGAAGCTACCCACTCCATAGCACGAGCGATCGCCACTCGTTTCAGCTCCTCATCAGGCAACTCCACATTATCTAAAGCCATAACCACTACCGCCGTATCATCTATATCTGGATAAAAACGATTGATAAATTCAAACGCCCAACCCCCCGGTTTACCCAATTTATTCTTAACCGCCCAGTCACCATAATCCAAAATTTGCTGTTCCAATAACCATTCCCCAGCTTTAACCACTGCCGGATGACTAGGAAGAATACCAGAATCAACCAACGAACGTATTACCCAAGCGGTATCCCAAACAGGAGAAACACAAGGTTGTACCCAATAACCATCCCCAGTTTCTATACCAAACCTATCTATAGCCTCCAACCCCCGCACCACTATAGGATCTGCCACATCATATTCCAAACACCGCAATGCCAACATAGAATTTAACATTGCCGGAATAATACCCCCCCAGTCACCCGTAACTTCTTGCCTTTCCAAAATCCATTTTTCTGCTGCTTTTAAACCCTCTTCTCGCAAAGGCATCAAGTTAAAATTTTCTGCCAATTTAAAAGCTTTATCTAACCCCAAAAATAAATCCGTCATATCGTATTGCCGGGGTAATTCAAAAGTAGCATTGTTAATTCCTTCGGCATAAAGTTCATCCAGATTTATTGTGGGGTTGACGGAAAAAATCGGCTTTTTATCAAACACAATTAATAGTGGAACAGTGCTACTTCTTGCCCAACTTGACATTTCATAAATAGTAAATGGAAAATCTTCAGGAAGTAGCATAATGCTAGGAGGAATAGAAGGAATACCTTGCCAATTGTAGCATCCAATTAAAGCCAAATGTAATTTCGTGAAAATTCTACTGCAACTAATACCTCCTTTTTTAATAATAAATTCTTGTGCTTTAAGCATGATTGAATCTGTTTTTGCAACACCCAATAATCTCAAAGCCATATAAGCTTCAATAGAAGTGCTTAAGTCTCCCCCATCACCATAAAATAATTCCCAACCCCCATGTTCTCGTTGTTGGGAAATTAGATAATTTTTTGCTTTCTCAAGAGGTCTTTTATTATCGGTTTCCCAAATTTTATGTAGTAAAACTATTTCTGCTGTTATTGTTACATTTGATTCTAATTCACCCCACCAGTACCCTTCTGGCTTTTGCAGATTCAATAGATAGTTTTGACTCGCTAAAATTGATTGTTTTACTTTGCTTTTTTCTATCATTTTTTCTCAAAAAAATAAAACTCTTTATTACTATCTTTAAAATCATAATTTACTTAATAAATTATGCCTATTTATTTTTGATTATATTTAAGCATTTTGATAGAAAATAAATGAAAATTTAATAATTTTGAGGTAAGCATTCAGCCGTCAGCCATCAGCTATCAGTTATTGCTTTTAATTGAGGATAAAAGCTTGATTAATTGTCTTACTACAAAAGTTGGCTCCCTTACCCTTAAAGTCTATATGAATTTAAACACTTTCCCATAAGAGAGAGTTTTGTTGCTGATAGCTGACTGCTGATAGCTGAATGCTTACATTTTGAGTAATTAGGGAACCTTACCTAAAATTTATTGTCAGAAGATAACTAGATTCTGTATAGATAGATCGGCCTCACAGTGTTGCTATAGCTCTCTGAGAGGCTTTCCTTTAATAATTAATAATTAATAATTAATAATTAATAATTAATAAATAGACAGTGCAAAGTTCTTGGAATAACTATTGCTAGCTAAGGCTTTCAGTGATCTAAGGGTTGAAAACTTTTTATTCAAAGCTGTAAGTACTGTAAGCTTTTTCCAGTCCTTGAATACTAATTCCTCCTTTGGTGTGATAATGGGCTAATAACTCATAGCTGATAGCTGATAGCTGACCGCTAAATACTTACCGAATAATTAATAATTAATAATTAAACAATTCAGGTTTAAAGCCTCCCCTTTTAAGGGGAAAAAAATAAATATAGCAATCCTATTTTATTCGTTTCAAAAATCTTACTGCTTTTTAGGGAACAGGGAACAGGTAAGAGTTTCAGTTTTTTTATCTACTTTTTGATTTGTCGCAACCTATTTAGGATTGCTATAATATTTCCTTATATTCAATTCTGTAACGGTTTTAACCAGAGGTAATTATTAATTATCCATTATCAATTATCCATTATCAATTATCAATTAATGAAAAAACCATGGGAATCAAAATTATTACTTTTAACATTCGATATGATAAACCAGACCCTGGAAATTATCGATGGGAGGTCAGAAAAAATGCTGTAGCTAGTCTAATTTATGAATATGCTCCAGATATAATTGGCACTCAAGAAGTTAAAGTAAATCAGTTATTAGATTTACAGCAATTATTGCCTAATTATTACAGTCTTGGAGGTGATAGAAGAGGTACCGGTGATGATGAACACTGTACAATATTTTATCATAAAGATAAATTAAATTGTCTCGACCATGGAGATTTTTGGCTGAGTGAAACACCAGATATACCAGGTAGTATTACTTCTAGTTGGGGAAATCATTTACCCAGAATAGCTAGTTGGGCAAGATTTAATGTTGTTGAAGATAATCGGCAAATAGTTATTATTAATACGCACTTAGATTATGACAGTAAAAAAGCTAGAGAATTGGGTGCTAAATTAATCTTTGATTCCCTACAAACAGAAAAATTAAATCCTGACAAAGAATCATTAATTATTGTCACAGCAGATTTTAACGACCAACCAGGTTCTATCGCACGAAATACTTTTTTAAATCCTTTGAAAAATGGATTATATTTATTAGATGTTTTATCTGATTTAAAGTTAAGTAATCAGATGACTTATAATGATTTTACAGACAAAGCTTTTCTGCCTATTGATACTATTTATTATGACAGTAGATTAAACTTGCACAGTGTGAAAGTAGAGAATAAAAAATATGATGGAATACTTCCTTCAGACCATTTTCCAGTAGTAGCAGAATTTAATACATCATTTTCAGTTTGACACGCCACTACTGGACTGTTTCATCTTAAATGTTGCATTAGAAAATGGGGTAATGGGGGGATGGGGTGACGAAAAAAGCTAATGCACTATTTTAGGTCAAACAATCCACTACTACACCTGGATTTAACGTTCCTTTTACAACAGTTTCTTAAACATAATCTCATTAATTAGACGTAATAAAAAAGTTCTTTTCTTTGAATTCTCTCCATCATATCCTTCCCAAAAAATAAGGTCTAAAGCCTCCCCTTTTAAGCTATCCATTATAAGCAAAATTCTTTACAAAAGTGGATAATGCCTATTATAAAAAGCTTACGACCATTTTGTTGGTTTTACAAGCTTTGACAAATTGACTAACTGGTGTACTCCTAAACCCACATTCCGCACCACAAAATGTAGCATAAAAACATAAGTCAAAAGTCAAAAGTCAAAAGTCAAAAGTAAGAAGTAAATTATAGTGGTCAATAGGAGTCAAGGATTCAGTAAGTGTTTATGCTTAATATTTAATCCTTGAATTTGACTCTCGATTGAGGTAAATGAAGATAATTTATATAGTATAAATACTTAAACTTGCTACGGACTTTATACTAATTTTTATGTTACAAATTGAAGTGCGGAATGTGGGAATCAATTGTCGCACCTATAATACATTTTATAGCGAAAACTCCTAGTGCAGGATGGCAGAAATAACTAACCAGTTACAAAATCCGAAAAGCCTTACCAATCAATACTTTTGACTTTTGACTTTTGAATGCATGATTTCCGCGTAGCGGCACTAGAGATGTGAACGTGACTACGCTTTATTGCCCGTCGCGTCGTTTCCATCCACCGCTTAAAAGACGGTGGTTTCCCACTTACCGAAATTTTACGATGATATTTACTGCCAATTAATAATTGATAATTGATAATTAATTAATCAATATTTAAAGCGTATTCTTTTCATAAAAAAAAGTTTACAATTTCTTAAGAAAAAGTTTACAATTTCTTCGGCTATATCAATTTTCAATTTTCTTCCTTTGAGACAGAAGTAATTATTAATTATTCATGCTTTAACTATCAATGTGTTAAACCTTTTCTACTTATTGAATACTAAAATCTAGTCAACAAGTTTTATCCAACCACGGCGGAGATTATAAAATAATCTATTAATGATGGCATACTCGTCATCATTCAGATAACCAGCTAATAAGATGTTCTGAATTTGCTGGCGTTCATCGGCAGTAATAACACTGGAACACATTACTTGAGTAAATAATTCTTCAAGTGCTTTTTGTTTGGATGATATATTGAGTAATTTCATAAAAATTAATTAACTAATGATTAACTAAGGATTTCATTTTTATTATTAGATATTTTATAATTAAATAAAGTGATTCAAGTAATATTTAGTTTATAATTGTTGTCAACTCAATTTGTAGTTAATATCATCTCAAAATGTGAGTATATTTTTGTGTTTTTGTGATTTGTGTCACTCATATATAATCTCCCTAAGTTAATTGTCGTATAGTTAAGCTATGAAGCTATTTTGGACTAGGGACCAGGGAGTAATATCATGTCCGGATAATTAGTTTTCTGCTGTACAATACCTATACAATTCCAGCAAAACTCGGTAAAACCTGACCCACCCCTCTCGCTCCCCTCCCAGGAGGAGATGGGGGTAGGTAATGTTTGTTTCTTGCTTCAACCTGGGAGGCTGCCCTCTTCCAGTTCACAAGCGTAAATTCGGGCACAGCCTACCCTATTTTTTTCATTAAATTCCCCATACTGAGATAACACCAGTGTCGCATTCAAGTCCCGGTCTATTTTCATTCCACAGTGAGGACAATCAAAGGTGCGGTCTTTTAACTTTAATTTTTGATTAATACGACCACAATTATGACAAGTTTTGGATGATGGAAACCACTGGTCAGTTAGCACTACTGTCCCACAAGAGCTTACTATTTTGGTTGTCAATCGTTGTCTAAATTCATAAAATCCTTTCCTAGCTATATGATGCTGCAAATCTACTATTCTACCATAATTATCCCAAAATACTAGCTTTATGCAGCTCTTTAGACCGAAAAGCTTGCACTTTTTTCAACCAAAAAAGGCTGAAATCAATATCAGTTAATGCTTTGATCTTTAATCAACAAGCCCTAATTATTCGGTAAATTTAATATTATCGGCCTATATTTACCCACATTTTTAATCTGGACGAGCTACTACTACATTATTATATACAAGTAAGATTGACAGCGATCACTCTG
>NZ_JAAHHG010000581.1 GCF_010692555.1 Okeania sp. SIO3B5
GTACTACTGCACCAGAGATGATGTTGTTTCCGAACATTAAGGAACCAGCAACTGGTTCGCGGATACCATCAATGTCTACAGGAGGAGCTGCTACGAATGCGATGATGTAGCAGATAGTAGCTGTTAACAGTGTAGGGATCATTAATACACCGAACCAACCGATGTATAAACGATTGTCTGTGCTGGTAATCCAGCTACAGAACTTTTCCCATACGTTAGCGCTTTCACGCTGTTGTAAAGTAGTTGTCATAGTTATGTATGATTGCTGTTATGTATGTATGAAATTTTCGAGGTACGGCGGCTTGGGTGCTTTTTTCCCTTGCCGTTATTAATAATATAGCTAGTTTATTTAGTTTTGTAAAGATGTTTAATTCATAAGGTTTTAAATAGAATTTATAAGTTGGGCTTATTTTAACTGAGTCTTGGCCCTAGGGAACTAGGACAAGAGGTGCATCGAATTAGGGTTTGCTGAAAAAGTCTTATGGGTGAGGGTAGGAGACAGGAGACAGGAGACAGGAGACAGGAGAAAAGGGAATGAGCGAGGAGGTAGGAGCGGGCGTTTTGTAAGAGTGATTTTTCTGCCCAACTATGCGCCTAAAATACTAACTTTTTGAGGGTGAAGAGCTGAAAACCAGACACTTTTTAAAGGCCCAAAAAAGGTTAAATCCTTTATATGTCAATGCTTTTAGATTTATTCAGCAAGCCCGAATTAAGAAATCCGGTTTCTTAGGAGAAACCAGGTTTCTGGGCTACTCATCAAATGTCTGGAAGCTCAATATCTGCTCCTCGAATGTGGCAGCCTTACTTGATTGAAATGCACCCCATCTGGGGCCGGGCTAAAAGCTGGGGCTGGGGTCAACAGTATTGGCAACTTTGAACTCTGTCGCACCCACTTCCTGCAGCGAGAATGTAATGGGAATAGCCCTGGAAGCAGCCCTACAAAAATCGGGTATCAGACGGATGAATGTGACAGTCGGAGGCTGGTATTTGTCCAATACGGCTATGAAGTCCTCTTTCTTCGTGCAGCCAGTGCTAGTCACTAAGATCGTTACTGTTTTTTCATTTACTTGTAGTCCATGCAATGTTTCTATGACTGGCTGATATTGACTGATATAGTCATCGATCTCGCTTGCTAAAGCAGTGGGAGCTGCGGCACAAAAGATTGCCGTAAATAGCAGGGTTGCTAGACCGAGTGCCACTCTTGAGAGTGCTTTCTTCAAGGGAAGATATGCTTGGAATTTGCTTTTAAGTGTTGTACTTAACATAGTGTTGCAATTAATGTGTTTTAGAATCTTGGCCTTAATTTAAGGCCACAGAAATCTCAGAAGTTAACCCACCCCTAACCCCTCTCAGGAGCAGGGCTGTTTCATTCTCGATAGACACGGGGACACGGAGACACGGGGACACGGAGACACGGAGACACGGGGACACGGAGACACGGAGACACGGAGACACGGGGATGAGGGCTTTTAATTTATGATTAAAAGTTGACTTTTCACCATTTTAGTCAGAGTAAAAGGGATGCTTATGGGCGCTCAAAATCGGCAAATTTTGGCAAATTTCACTGTTCCACTATCCCCTCATCTTCCGTTCTCCTTAAATCGTTAATCTACAATACTTTGAAACAGTCCTGCTCCCAGGAGGGGAACAAAAGTGCTATCCTTACCAGTTTAACGAAGTCAGAAGTCAGAAGTCAGAAGTCAGAAGTGATTTTTGTAACGGGGATTTGAGCTTCGCTCCAAAAATATAGCGCTGTGCGCAGGCAACAGCTCCGGAAGGCAACAGCTCATCTGGGGGAATAAATTGCCTATAATATAATAATTTTAGCTATTTGGCCTCTCCTGCAATTTGTGAATATACCAGCGCTCATTGGTATATTTCGCCTTAAAAGGCGGGGTTTTAAACCCAATTATTTTGATAAAAAAAAGAGAGATGTTAGAAACTTTAGATTTAGAATTGTCCCTAGATAAAGAAACTTATATAAGCAAGCTCGAAGCTTTAATGCAGAAGTTAAGAACCCTACAGAGAGCTTGTTGGCAAAAAAAATTACCTGTGCTGATAGTTTTAGAAGGATGGGCAGCTGCTGGTAAAGGTGCTTTAGTTAAACAAATAGTAGGAAATATGGACCCGCGAGGATTTGTTGTTCATCCAATTTGGCCTGCTACAGCACAAGAGCGACAATATCCTTTTATGTGGAGGTTTTGGCAAAGACTTCCTAGAGCGGGACAAATTGGATGTTTCTATCATAGCTGGTACACTCATGTCCTGGAAGAGCGATTATTTAAAAGAGTGTCAGAGTCAGAAATTCCTATAAGATTAGAGCAAATTAATGCTTTTGAACGTCAGATGGTGGATAGTGGAGTGGCGATCGCTAAATTCTGGATTCATCTGAGCAAAAAAGAATTGAAGAAGCGTTTAAAAAAAACTGCTGCTGATTCTTTAAAAGCTTGGCGGGTTAGAAGTGAAGACTGGCAACAAGCCAAAAATTATGAAAAATATACTGCTTTTGCTGAGGAAATGCTGATTCATACCAACACAGAATTTGCTCCCTGGACATTGGTAGAAGGAAACTCTCAACGTTGGGCAAGAGTAAAAGTGCTGACAGAAATGGCCTCAACTTTGAACCAAGCTTTAGATGGACTGCAGATTCAGGCCGCACCACTCAGAAATCCTCTTCAAGAACAACTCAAATTAAGGGAACCAGATTTTTTAGCTGAAGTAGATTTGACCCAAAGTTTATCTCCAAAACAGTATAAAAAATCTCTACGGAAGCAGCAAGCACTTTTGAATAAACTGCAATTGGAAATTTACAAACATCAAATCCCAGTGCTGGTAGTATTTGAGGGTTGGGATGCTGCAGGTAAGGGTGGGGCAATTAAAAGATTAACGGATAATTTAGACCCCCGAAGTTATGTAGTTAATGCTTTTGCTGCACCAACAGAGTCAGAAAAAGCCTATCATTATCTCTGGCGGTTTTGGAAACAGTTGCCAGAAGCAGGAAATATTGGTATTTTTGACCGCAGTTGGTATGGTCGAGTTTTGGTGGAGCGGGTGGAAAAATTTGCTACAGAGTTAGAATGGCAACGTGCATATCAGGAAATTAATGAGTTTGAGGCACAATTGACCAGTGCAGGTTATGTTTTGGTCAAATTTTGGTTACATATTAGTCAGGAGGAACAATTAAGGCGATTTACTGAGCGGCAAAATGACCCATTTAAGCAGTATAAGCTCACAGCAGAAGATTGGCGCAATCGAGAAAAGTGGCAAGTTTATGAAGTAGCTGTTAATCAAATGATTCAGCTTACAAGTATGCCTACTTCACCTTGGACTTTAATTGGGGGTGATGATAAACATTATGCTCGTGTTAAAGTAATCCAAAAAGTGACAGAAGCAATCAACGCTCAACTTAAAGTACCGATAAAATAAGTTGATTTTTATTTTTGGCTTCGCTGAAGTAAGGTATTAAACTGATGAGTGAGTAGGCATTAATAGTAAGTTATAAAGAGAGCTTTTCTTTTAACTACTAACTATAACTAGGTTTTGCTGATTAATTATCAAAGCATTGCCAAATAAAGGCTTTAGCATTTTTTGGTTCTAAAAAAGTTCAAGCTTTTAGGTTGCTCAAGTTCAAAAAGGAGTGCATTTTCAGGAAACAAGGGCGAAAAAATTAAGGGGCAATTCTTTATCCTACCTCCTCTATAGTTCCCCTAACTCCTGACTCCTGACTCCTGACTCCTGACTCCTACCCTTACTAATAAGATTTTTTCAGCAAACCCTAACTAATGACTACTAACTACTGATTACTGACCACTAAAAATCATAAAATAATAATTCAGGAACGCCTTATTTTTTATGTTATGAGAAAGGCTGCATCAATCGAGTTAGCTGATTAAGCAAACAATCAAACTTTTCTAAGGACAAAAATCAAAAAATTATGCTGATAATTTTAACAAGAATAGTATTCTTAATACTGTTAATTTGTATAATTAAGTCACTATGGGATAGTACTGATGGTGATAAGAAAAACTTGATATCTAAGTTGTTGTTAGTATTTTCAATTATTCTGTTAATACTGGCATTTTATGCACCAGATAGTCCAGTAGGAGCTGCTGTTTTTAGGTTTCTGGCTTTTGCTTTTAAACCGCTCGGTTTTTCAATTATACTTTTGATCTATGCCACTACTCTCATATCAGGCGGGGGGATAAAAAGTCCAGCTCCAACTCTAATTATTACAGCTTTAATAGTTCTGATAATTTCTAGCTCGCCAGTATTTGCTGTATGGGCAGCTCAACAAGCAGAAGAAGATGCTATAGAACTTGTTTCTGTATCAGCTTGTTGTGACGAAAAAGCTGATGCAATTGTATTATTAGGTCAGGGAACAACTCAGCCAGTAATACCAGACAGAATACAAATTCAGCTTACTAAAACAGCGGAGCGGATTATTTATGCTTCTCAACTATATAAGAAAGGTTTAGCTCCTTATATTATAGTAAGTGCTGGTCCGAGAATTGGAGATGATAAGAGTACAGTTGAAGCTGTAGATATCAAGAAAATTTTAGTTGAATTGGGTGTTCCAGGAGGGGCTATTATTCTAGAAGCAGATGGCAGGACTGTGCATGAAAGTGCTATTGAAACAAGGGAAATTTTGGATGCAAGAGGTTTAGATACTGCAGTTATTCTTGTTACTTCTGCTGTTAATATTCGTCGTGCTAGTTTAACTTTTACTGACATAGGAATGAGGGTTATTCCAGCTCCAACAGATTTTAATACTGTAAATCCTTATGAAGATTCTTCCTATCGTTTTGTACTAGCAGATTTTTTACCTAATGCTCAAGCACTTTTACTAACTACAGAGGTTTGGGAAGAATATTTGGCATTATTTTATTACTTCCTGCGCGGTTGGTTAGCTCCTGGTTTTTGATGAAGTATTTTCAAGTGACATACTCCCACACTAACCTTGCGGTATAGTGTGGGCTTCTCGTTTCGCAGCCCCGGTATTCCGTCGGGCTCCACGAGCTTTAAGGACGGAATGCCCTACCGCCCTATTTTTGATATTTATCGCTGCATTCCAGTCGCGGTCTATTACTATGCCACAGTGCGGGCAACAATGAGTTCGTATGTTTAATTCTTTATCGACTTTTTCACCACAATTTGAGCAATCTTGGCTAGTATTTTTGGGGTTCACTGCTATGGTTTTCTGTCCAGCATTTCCGGCTTTGACAGTCAAAATAGACAGAAATTGACCCCATCCAGCATCGTTAATTGATTTACTCAAACGAGTCTTTGCTAGACCTCTAATGTTTAAGTTTTCATGGGCGATAACTTCAGCTTTTGACAATAACTCATTGGCTGTTTTAAAATGAAAATCTTTACGTTTATCGGCAACTTTTTTATGTTGTTTAGCAACAGCTTTAACAGCTTTTAACCATCTTTTACTACCTTTCTTTTTACGAGATAAACGTTTTTGCAAAGTCTTTAATCGCTGTTGAGAGTTTCGATAGTATTGAGGGATGGGGACAGATTCTCCTTCACTTGTTACTAAGAATTCCTTCAGTCCCATATCGATTCCCAGAGTATTTTTTAATGTAGGTTCTACTTCAGTTGTTAAAGCTGGAACTGATTTGTCTTCTAGGGATAAAGTCACATAATAACCATCAGCTTTACGACTAATAGTTACTGTTTTAATTTGAAACCCATCAGGTAAAGGCCGATGTTGAATCAACTTGATATTGCCTATTTTGGGCAAGTTTATCTTGTTTTCTTGAATGCAGTCTTGCTTGATTTGAGGATAAATAAAACTACGATAACGTCCTTTTCCTTTGAACCTTGGTTTCCCTAATTTATGTCCATTTTTGTCTGCTTTCAACCATCTATCAAAGGCAAGTTTTACCCGTTTAATGCAATCTTGTAATACTTGAGAATGAATTAGCTTATACTCAGGAAACTTGTCTTTGGTATTGACCAAATCTTTTTTTTGAGAGTAATAATCTGGATTATCCCTGAGTCTTGGAATTGGCATTACCAAAGGGCAAGCATTAACCG
>NZ_JAAHHG010000582.1 GCF_010692555.1 Okeania sp. SIO3B5
TCTCCAACCTCAGTAGCGCCAGAATCTCCCGAAGCGTTAGGATCGTCGATCCAAGTTCCGATGTGCCCCATCGTACTTAAGGCAGAATTGAGAATATTAATTGCGGCATTGTGGTCTCGGTCTAACTCACATCCACATCGACAAACATGAGTTCGAGTTGATAGTGATTTCTTCACCTTTGTGCCACAATTTGAGCAATTTTGGCGCTTTTTAGGCAGGGTTAACTGCAACTGTTACCTTGCCAAACTTAGTCCCAAAATACTCTAACCACTTCCTAAATTGATACCAACCTGCATCATTAATAGACTTGGCCAGACAATGATTTTTCACCAAATTCTTAATCCTCAAATCTGCCTCCGGCGCGCCGCTCCGCGTCTACATAAGCTACCACATCGTTAGAGTGGACTACGCAACGCGCCAGTCACAGGCGCGTGTTCTTCACGTTGCCTACTTATTTTGAGGTGTACTCTACTCAGTTTATTAATGGCGCGCTTGCGGTTGGCACTGCCTTTATGCTTGCGAGAAACACGACGCTGATAGAATTTCATCCGTAGAAAGGGTATAAATTTTTGCATCCTATATTGACGAAAAATAGAAGGTTGTAGCTTTTTATAAGGAAAATTTCTTATTTTTAAACACAAGATAGGCACAATAAACTATGTATCCACATGATACCAAATCGCTGAAATAACGCAAGTACGTAAAATATTTTGTAACAATTAGCCGAAATCAGAGATTTTTTTGATAAGCATAAAAAATGATAATAGTTGATTATATTTTTTTTACTTATACTTTTGCGTTCTTGCGGGAAACTGTTTTTTAATTTTGGTCATAGAAGAAAGCGATCGCAACTTCTGGATTTTAAATAGGGCTATCAACAGAATAGGTAATTAATTTTGTATAAGCATTTAAATAGTGAGAAATAGAAGCTGTAAGCATTTCCTGCGGAATGATTACTAGGGCGTGTCATCAATTAAATCTGAAAGTGCTATGTAGCAAGAGTTTTGAACTTTTGGCCTAGAAATACTCCAGACGCTAAAAACCTTGACTCACAAAGCTTATAGTTCTAATTGATGACAGATCCTAGAAGCTTATGAAAGTTATATGAGTTTTTTAGTGCAGTAGAAAATCCATACGAAAAACTTTGGCACAGAATATACAATTAATTTTGCATAAGCACTTAAAGTAACAATTTCTAACTTACCGAAAAATCAGAAAACTGTCGCACAAAAGGCGAACGAAAAGGCGAACGAAAAGCCAAAACAATATCCGATTTTGGCACACCTAAATCTAATAATTGTTGAGCAATTCCTTGCTCGGTAAAATCTTGCTGAATCCAAATTTTGCCATCTTTAACTTCCCAGGTGGGAAGTCCCGCGCTCTCCCGTTGGCGGAGGATGGTGGCGGCAGCTATTAGGGGAGCGTCGTATGGGAAAGCCAGGGCCTTGAGTCGGATACCTCCACAAATAAAACCTTCCTATACCCTTGACAAGCTAGGAGGTATTTTGTTTTTATTATCAAGGTCAACACAGGGGGAGGACATCACCTCTGCCAAAATAGCGGTCATTTTTTTCATGACTGAAGAATCCTGCGTTGTCGCGCTATGCGCAACGTCGGGAGTATGTCAATATCAACATGAATAGAACAACCATAATCCCGTTGTTCATTTTGCCAACGCAAAGAAATTAAGAGGTAATGATTTCTTTCAGAATCCAAAATCAGTTGTGTTTCATATTGTGAATCTTGAGTATGATATTGATAGTGTTCTTTAACTATTTGCATGACAATTTCTGAATAATTTAATCGCTCCATAAAATAATTACCTCTAAAGTAGCGTTAACCCGTAGGGACGTTGCATGCAACGTCCCTACATTATGGGTAATTAATGTATTTTATTTTATATCTAAACTAAATAACAAAATCCTCACTAATTACAGCCTCACCCACCACTAATTGTACCGTAAATTCTTCCCCTAATTCTCCTTCCAACTGACATTGAATAATCTTATCTTCACTTCTAGCTGTCACTTCTTGAAAAACTTCATTTTCACTTAAAACAATAAGTTTCAAATTAGGAGGGAGATAAACATCATCCCCAGTCGGATAAACCCGTAAAGTTATTTCTACTTCAGGATAATTATCATTTTCTCGTTCTAAATTTACCAATAAAACTACAGGATGACTTAACATATATGCTTGTAAATTAATTAATTTTCCAGCTTTAATTTCTGCGCTTCTAACTAATTCTAATTGTGAAGGAGTTAATAATTCATTTGCTGCTTGCCATCCAGATGTCAAAATATTCTCAAACCATTGAGTTAAATTAACCTGACTAGGTATGATTTCTACATCTATAATAGGAACACCTAACATCTTTGAAAGTAAACCCTGTTTATGCAAAGATTCCATTTGCTCACAAGCAAATTGAGAACCTTTAAAAACCAAAATTATACTACCTATTCTAATTTCCATTACCCTAATATAAGGACATCCTGTTATCGCCCTAACTTTGTTCTCAATTTCTAACAATTGTTTTGCTGAAACATCATCGGGTATTCTAATTAATAAACTTCTTTCTTTTTCAAAATTAGGAGGTTGAGGCTGCTTTCTATATTTAGAATTAAACAAATGAAAAATGATATCTTGAGGATTACCAATTTCTTGTTTAAGTAATTTTTGTAAGCAAAAATGAATCCCTTTTTTCCTTTTATCATTACTTAGTTTAGTTCTGAGAGATTCAACTGATGTAATATCTTCCAGTTCAGCAACCATATCTGGAAGTTGTTTTCCTACTAATACCATTAACAAATACTGCTTGTGAAATTTGCTTAAGCCTTCTCCCACTCGCGAGTATTCCTTTTTAATTTTTTCTAAGTCAACAATTAAATCATTAACATTCCAAGTAGCTTGAGCTTCAGCATAAAAATTATAATTAACTAAATCTTGAATAAATTTATAATTACTTGCAGTTTGATTCATCGAATTTACCTAGAAACGATTTTTTTGATGATATTCATCATTTTATCATTGTTGTTAATAATGACCGTTAGTGAGGAATAATTTCAATTATCAATTCGCTTTGTAAAGTATTAATTGAGAGGCAAAAAAATGTTTGATTAAGCCTCATCAATTCTACTTGAAAAAGGAGTCATTTTCTTATGAGCAATTCTATCGTCGCAACAACTACAGCAGGCGGTGTATTAACTATTCTTGGTGGAGTAGCTACTACAGGTGGCACATTAGCAACCGTTACTGAAGCAACTGACTTGTATAGCTACCACAACTGGGGGTGTCGGTATTACTACTATAGCAACGGCAACAAGTACAGTAACTTCAGTAGCGATCGCTTCCGTAGTTGCAGTAGCAGCAGCACCAGTTGCAGTCGGAGCATTAGTTTGGTGGTTACTGCGTGATTAATTTTGCCTAAGCAGCGTTTAAATTTGTGGGGTGCGTTGCAATGCACCCTACGCCATTAACCAAATTAAATTATTAAAATTAAGGAGTTTATTATGGAATTTTGGCAAGACTGATGGCAAGGTACAAAAAGAATTTTCTCTAAATCATGCCTAATACCAAATTGATAAATGTTTGCTACAAATATCTAGGGTATTTCTTAGGAGTCAGGAGTCAGGAGTTAGGAGTCATAATGAATAACTTTAATTCCATTTTTTAGGGCGTAAATTATATTTTTTGTCAAAGGGACATCTCTTGTAAAGTCTTTTTATCGCTCTTACTATTTGTAACATTCTTTTTTCAAATTGGTATAAGGCGTAAAACAAATGATATAGTTCCGCTCAACCCGGTTTTACTTTAATTAGGTGCAGTTAGCGGAACTACAAATTGAGATTTTTTCTTATAGAAACTTCTGTTTAGGAGCTATCAAAATCCTTAATTGAAATTACTGATTAATTCAGATATAAAAACAATTTAACCAAATTTAACGCTATAATTTGGCATTAATAAATAAGTAAGTTATAGCTTCAATAATTTAACCTAAATTGTCAAAACAGCCAAGTATTTTCTTGGTTTATTTTTCTTGAACACTCAACATTTAAAAGTCACTATCAAGGGAAAAAAATCTCTAAATACTCAAACATCAAACTTCAAATACCTAATCTTTGATACACATCATCCAAATGTTTTAAATGATGTTTCGGGTCAAAACAAGCTGCAACTTCTGCCTCAGATAACTTACTTTGAATTTCTTCATTTTTGCAAATCAAATCCTGAAAATTACCATTAGGTTGATTCCAAGCTTGATGAGCGCAAGACTGAACAATTTCATAAGCATCCTCTCGAATCATGCCTTTTTCTACTAAAGCCAAAAGCACTCGCTGACTAAAAATAACCCCTCCATAAACATTCATATTTCGCTTCATGTTTTCTGGATAAACTAACAAATTTTTGACTAAATTAGTAGTTTCTTTTAGCATAAAATGAGTTAAAATGCAAGCATCCGGCAAAATCACTCTTTCAACAGAACTATGAGAAATATCCCGTTCATGCCAAAGAGCAACATTTTCCAAAGCAGCAACAGCATGACCTCGCACAATTCTCGCCATTCCCGTTAACCTTTCCGAACGAATGGGGTTGCGTTTGTGAGGCATTGCACTCGAACCTTTTTGACCCTTAGAAAAATATTCCTCAACCTCTAAAACATCAGTACGCTGGAGGTTACGAACTTCTACAGCAAAACGTTCTATAGAAGCAGTCAGCAACGCTAAAGTTTGCACATACTCAGCATGGCGATCGCGTGAAATTACTTGAGTAGATGCCGTATCCGGTTGAAGTCCCAGTTTTTGGCAAGCGATCGCTTCAACTCGTGGGTCAATATTTGCATAAGTTCCCACTGCTCCAGAAATCTTACCCACAGCAATATTATCGCGCATTTTTACCAATCTCTGGCGGTTCCGACAAACCTCTGCCAACCATCCTGCCAACTTAAAACCAAAAGTCATAGGTTCCGCATGAATACCATGGGAACGACCTACCATCACAGTTTCCCGATGCTGTTGTGCCTGATAACGAATTGCTTGTCCCAACTCTTCAACACATGACAACAACAAATCTAGACTCGCAACCATCTGTAATGCTAATGCAGTATCCAAAACATCAGAACTTGTTAACCCTAAGTGAATATACCGCCCAACATCGCCAACATATTCATTCACATTTGTCAAGAAAGCAATAACATCATGGCGGACTTCTGCCTCAATTTCGAGAACCCGTTTTGGGTCAAAATTAGCCTTGGCCTTGATTTCTTCTACAGCTTCAGTAGGTATATAACCAAGTTCTGCCTGAGCTTCACAGACAGCTATTTCTACTTGTAACCAAGTTTTTAGCTTGGCATTCTCAGTCCAAAGTTCACCCATTTCGGGCAAGGTGTAACGTTCAATCACACTCTATAATAAAATTAAAACAACCGTTACATTGTATAGCAGGGAACAGGGAACATGGAACAGGGAACAGTTGAAAAAAAATTTTCGGCGTTGGTGAAGCGCGTGTATGATATTAATCTTAATTATTGAGGAGTCAGGAGTCAGTCCTCAGGAGTCAGGAGGGAAGAAAGAAGAATAAAGAGGAATATAAGGAGAAAGTTTTTTGTTCGGGCTCTTATCCGGAAATGATATAATACCTCTTTTCACCAACGCCAAATTTTCTAGTCTAAGATTCGTCATATCATGTCTGCTTGAATACTTATACTTTGCTGGAAGGAAGGCAGAAGGCAGGAGAGTTTCTTTCAATTGAAACTTAATTCTATTGAATTTTTTTAAGCAATTATCGAGATTTATCGTCCAAAAAAGCACTCTGCGATAGGGGTGAAGCTACAATCAGAGGGATAGAATTTTGTTCTACTTGTGCGATCGCTCAGTAATAATACCAAGGCAATAAGTCATATATTTAATTGACACTCCCCGCTCTAAAGAGACGGGGATTCTTGGTTCCGCGACAATACTTGCTCAACCAAGCTTGCGCCAAGCTGAGTAGAGGTTTCATCTCCCCAAGCGTTTTCTGCGTCTAGCGCAGTAGTT
>NZ_JAAHHG010000583.1:0-2664 GCF_010692555.1 Okeania sp. SIO3B5
CACAACCAACGCTGAAACCTCAATTTATTCCGACTAATGGATTTTTTGGATACCTTACTCAAGTCCCTAGAACTTTTTCAACAGAAATATCGCTTTATTAAAGAAAGTTTCGCCGGTAAGTACACACCAGATCGAACCGACGAAACATTACAAAACCTTAAGGACGAATTAGCAGCAGGTCGTCATTTATTACAAGAGTCACCTAAGACCGCTTGTTTAGTTATGGCACTACCCGAACCTATGAGTTTTCAGGAGACCAGGAGATTTTTAGATTCTTTGGAAAATTTGAAAATTCCTTACGGTGGTATTTTTGTGAATCAAATTATTATAGATCAAGATAGTAATGGCGATCGCTACCTGGAACAAGGAAAGTTAGTTAGTCAGTTTATGGAACTGGCAGGAGAAAAATTGGTATATTTGATACCCCAACAAAAATCTGAACCTTTAGGTATAACTGCCCTAGAAAATCTAATCGGCCAAATTTCTCCAGCAGAAAGTTTAACACCCTCAACTTATGAGACAATAGATATCAAATGGCCGGAAACAATCCCTCCTGGTTTTACCGACTTTATCCAAGAGGGTAGACGTTTATTAATTATTGGTGGAAAGGGAGGCGTAGGAAAAACTACTATAGCTGCTGCTATTGGTTGGGAAATGGCAAAACGGCATCCTGACTGTCAAATTCGGACCGTTTCTATCGATCCTGCCCATTCTTTGGGAGATGCTTTTGGTTTAACTCTAAGCCATGAACCATCTATAATTAATCCTAACCTCAAAGGACAAGAAATAGAATCAGATCGAGTTATTGACAAATTTCGAGAAGATTATTTATGGGAATTAGCAGAAATGATGAGTGGGGAAAAACCCGATAATTCAGCATCTTTTGAAATGGCATTTGCTCCCAAAGGATGGCGTCAAATTGTCGAACAAGCTTTACCTGGTATTGATGAAATATTATCCTTATTAACAGTAATTGAATTATTGGAGTCAGACAAAGAAGATTTAATTATTTTAGATACTGCTCCCACTGGTCATTTATTACGTTTTTTGGAAATGCCTAGTGCCATGCAAGACTGGTTAAGTTGGATTTTTAAACTATGGATAAAATATCAAGATATTATTGGTAGAACTGAATTTATGGGGCGTTTAAGAACTTTACGGAAACGGGTGGTTAATGCCCAAAAAATTCTGAAAGATTCACAAAAAACAGAATTTATTGGAGTCATGCGTCCCCAGACTGGAGTTATTGCCGAAGCGGAACGTCTTTATAAATCTCTTGTAGAAAAGGAGATAGCACAAAATTATGTAGTTTTAAATTGTTTTACCTCTAAGAGCGTTGTTCCTAGGGATAAATTTCCGGGAGTAAAAATTGTTTGTATGCCAATGTTACCTCGTTCAATTGAACCTATCGAACAAATTAAAGGAGCAGCTAATTATTTATTTTAATTTAGCTGTCAGCTGTCAGCTATTAGCTATCAGCTCAGAAAAATCTGCTAAATACTATTAGCCAAGAAAGAATTGGTTTAAGATATAGACTGATGATGAATCTTAGACTAGGAAATGTTTTTCCAACAGTTCCCTATTCCCTGTTCCCTACTATAACTAATTCATTAACTATGCACCGTTCAGCCAAACGTGGAAAAATTCCACAAAAAATTAGTAGTATGCCTCGCCAACGTTCGGAAGCAACTACATATTTAACAGTATATAAAAATGTTGTGGAAAAAGAACGTTTACAAAAAGAACTGGAAAATTTAGAAAGGCGATGTAATCAAATAAAAGAACGTCTTGCTGTTCTGGATGAAGAAACAAATAAAGAGCTAAAAAGTCAATCTCAGCAACCCATTAAATCTAATAAACCCACCATGAATAAATTAACAAGTAAGAAACTAGATAAATCTCAAACTAGGACACCAGAACCACCAAAATCAAAATTCAAAACAATTACTTTAGGCTATTAAAATAATTAATAATTAATAATTAATAATTAATAATTAATAATTAATAATGACCTATCCTGAAAAAATTTTGACTTTTGACTCAATAATGACCTATCCTGACAAAATCTTACTTTTGACTTTTGACTTTTGACTTTTAACTTTTAACTTTTAACTTCCGTGAGGCGATATAATCAAATAAAAGAACGTCTTGCTGTTCTAGATGAAGAAACAAATAAAGAGCTAAAAACTCAATCTCAGCAACCCATTAAATCTCATAAACCCAGCATGAATAAATTAACAAGTAAGAAACTAGATAAATCTCAAACTAGGACACCAGAACCACCAAAATCAAAATTCAAAACAATTACTTTAGACTATGAAAATAATTAATAATTAATAATTAATAATTAATAATTAATAATGACCTATTCTGACAAAATTTTGACTTTTGACTTAATAATGACCTATCCTGACAAAATCTTAACTTTTGACTTTTGACTTAATAATGACCTATCCTGACAAAATCTAACTTTTGACTTTTGACTTTTGACTTTTAACTTTTAACTTCCGTGAGGCGATATAATCAAATAAAAGAACGTCTTGCTGTTCTAGATGAAGAAACAAATAAAGAGCTAAAAACTCAATCTCAGCAACCCATTAAATCTCATAAACCCACCATGAATAAATTAACAAGTAAGAAACTAGATAAATCTCAAACTAGGAC
>NZ_JAAHHG010000583.1:2674-6026 GCF_010692555.1 Okeania sp. SIO3B5
GATGAAGAAACAAATAAAGAGCTAAAAACTCAATCTCAGCAACCCATTAAATCTCATAAACCCACCATGAATAAATTAACAAGTAAGAAACTAGATAAATCTCAAACTAGGACACCAGAACCACCAAAATCAAAATTCAAAACAATTACTTTAGACTATGAAAATAATTAATAATTAATAATTAATCATGACCTATCCTGACAGAATTTTGACTTTTGACTTAATAATGACCTATCCTGACAAAATCTAACTTTTGACTTTTGACTTTTAACTTTTAACTTTTAACTTCTGTGAGGCGATATAATCAAATAAAAGAACGTCTTGCTGTTCTAGATGAAGAAACAAATAAAGAGCTAAAAACTCAATCTCAGCAACCCATTAAATCTCATAAACCCACCATGAATAAATTAACAAGTAAGAAACTAGATAAATCTCAAACTAGGACGCCAGAACCACCAAAATCAAAATTCAAAACAATTACTTTAGGCTATTAAAATAATTAATAATTAATAATTAATAATTAATAATGACCTATCCTGACAGAATCTTAACTTTTGACTTTTGACTTAATAATGACCTATCCTGACAAAATCTAACTTTTGACTTTTGACTTTTAACTTCCGTGAGGCGATATAATCAAATAAAAGAACGTCTTACTGTTCGGGATGAAGAAACAAATAAAGAGCTAAAAACTCAATCTCAGCAACCCATTAAATCTCATAAACCCACCATGAATAAATTAACAAGTAAGAAACTAGATAAATCTCAAACTAGGACACCAGAACCACCAAAATCAAAATTCAAAACAATTACTTTAGGCTATTAAAATAATTAATAATTAATAATTAATAATTAATAATTTATACAGCACTTCCCGTTGTTATGAGGTACACCTATCGCGGGCAAGATGCCCGGTTTACCCTGTACATCATTTGCCCGAAATATGCTGTAACTGAGGCGTTGCTGATTCTGGGTATGATGCAAGCCCCCCTAGCCCCCCAATTTTGGGGGGAATAAAACTCTAAAAGTGCCCCTTGATCCCCCTCCCGTCCCCCGCAGGATCGGGGGAAGCCAGATGTTGCTGCGCTTTTTGTTGAACGGGGGATTTAGGGGGGCTTGACTAGAACCAAACAATCGCCCATTCATACTTCAATTCAGCAACGCCGTAACTGATAACTGATAACTGATAACTGATAACTGATAACTGAACATGACTACTGTACTTAATGTCTCACCCCAACAATTTGTCAGCACCCCTGGTGTCGAACGTGTAGCTCAACGCGCTTTGCGTTATTTAAAATCTGGCTATTCAGTTCATTTGCGCGGTCCCGCTGGAGTCGGCAAAACTACTCTGGCATTACACCTTGCCCATCTACGTCGCCAACCCATTGTTTTAATGTTTGGGGACGATGAATTTAAATCCTCAGACTTAGTAGGTAATCAATCTGGATATACTCGCAAAAAAGTTGTGGATAATTATATCCATACTGTATTAAAAGTTGAGGATGAACTGAAACATAATTGGGTTGACTCTAGATTAACCTTAGCTTGTAAAGAAGGTTTTACTCTAGTTTATGACGAATTCAATCGCTCCCGTCCAGAGGTAAACAATATTTTACTCTCAGTTTTAGAAGAGAAAATGTTGGTTTTGCCACCTAACCAAGACCGCTCGGAATATATTCAAGTTAATCCCAAGTTTAGAGTAATTTTAACTTCCAACTCGGAAGAATATTGTGGAGTTCATGCTACTCAAGATGCTTTGTTAGACCGAGTGGTGACAATTAATATGGGAGAACCTGATGCTCTAACCGAACAAGAAATAGTCATACGTCAAACAGGTATCAACCCGAAAAAAGCCGAAACTATAGTTAATCTAGTGCGTAGTTTTCGGACAAGAATAGGGGAAGAAAAATTAGGTGGTTTGCGTTCCTGTCTAATTATTGCTAAGGTTTGTCAAGAACATGATGTTCCTGTAAATGGTCAAAACCCTAATTTTCAGGATATTTGTGCTGATATATTAATATCGCGAGCTAGTTTACCCAGGAGGGAAGCTATGCAGGGACTGGAGGAAGTTCTAAAGGAATTTTTCCCCACTGAACAAAGTTTCGACCTCTAATGTTTAGGTTACAAAAAGTATTTTATGAGTACCAATACTAACAGTAAAATAGTCACAGCAACTAATGGGTCTAGTTTAGCAGATATACTGGAAAGAGTTCTGGATAAGGGAATAGTCATTGCTGGAGATATTTCTGTTTCTGTAGGTTCGACAGAACTTCTCAGCATTAAAATTCGCCTGTTAATTTCTTCTGTGGATAAAGCTAGAGAAATAGGGATTAATTGGTGGGAAAGTGACCCCTACCTCAGCAGTCAAAGCAATTCTCTGATGGAGGCAAATCAAAAACTTCTTGACCGAGTTGCTTCTCTAGAGTCAGAAATAAAAGCACTTAGGAGTTAAAACTTAGTTGACAAGTTACGTCATTACGCAGTATGATGCGCTAGTTGATGTCAAAGATAAAGTAGTGAAGTTTGTCAAACCAAGAGAAGCTTCTGAGATATTAGGAGTTGATGTGCGCACGTTGGTCAAATGGGAACAAAGCGGTCAAATAAATGCCATAAAAACCCCATCGGGACAAAGGTGCTATGATATTGACCGAAAAAATGGGTCTCAAGCCTCGCCCATAAGCGGGCGACTTTTTAGTTGTTTTTTTTCAATAAATATGTTATCGTATTGTTAGTTTAAAAGTCAAGTTATGAAAGCTAGATTTAAGTACCGTATATATCCAACCCCGGGACAAAAATACCGAGAGCGCCAAGCTATTTGGCTGTGTCCGTGTGGCGAGTGAATGATAGTCTAGCTTACTCCCAACAGAAGTATAAATCAGGAGAAAAGAAATCTACTAATTCTCAACTACAAAAGCTTTTTATTACATCTGCTAAAAAGACTGAAGAAAGAGAATGGTTGTCAGAAGTCTCTAACATACCATTGCAGCAATCTTTGAATGATTTAAACCAGGCGTTGCTCTAACTTTTTCAAATCGACAAAAGGTGAGAGAAAAGGTAAACCTATTAAACCTCCTAAATTTATGCATTAGAAAGTCAAAGCAAACTGCTAGGTTTACATGCATGTGGGTTTAAAGTTGGTCAACATAAAGTCTATTTAGCCAAGATAGGAAAGCTGAAAATAGTATCGCCTGTGAGAGTTACCTGCTGCTCCATCATCAGTAACAGTAATCAAAGATTGTAGGGGCGATTCGCGAATCGCCCCTACTAGATACTTCTTAAGTTTTGTAGTAGAAATACAACCAGAAATCTTACCTAAAACTGATAATTCAGTAGGTATAGATTTAGGTAT
>NZ_JAAHHG010000584.1 GCF_010692555.1 Okeania sp. SIO3B5
TTATATCATGTCCGGATAATTAGTGATAAAAAAACTTTCTCCTTCAACTCCAGTTCTTCTTCTTTCTTCCCTCTTTCCTCCTGACTCCTGACTCCTGACTCCTGACTCCTCCGTAGTTATTTATTTATCACTGTTCAACCGGACATGATATTACGCTTTGCTAACGCACCCTACTGGATTGTTTCACCTAAAATAGTGCAGAGCGCTTTTTTCGTCACCCCATCCCCCCATCACCCCATCCCCCCATCACCCCATTTTCTAATGCAACATTTAAGATGAAACAGTCCACTACTGGACTTTTGTAAAGAATTTTGCTTATAATGGATAGCTTGGAAAGGGGGGAGAAGTCTATATTTTCTAAAATTTACCCACATTTTCAAGCTAGACGAGCTAGTAGGTTGGGTTGACACCAGGAAACCCAACAAAAATAGGTAGATGTTGGGTTGCAGTAGACGATCGACGGTGCGTTACGCTTTGCTAACGCACCCTACTGGACTGTTTCACCTAAAACTGTGCATTAGATTTGTCATTGCGAACAAATGTGTTTGCGGAGCATTCCGTCAGGAAAGCAATCTCAGGCTAACTTCCTATTGCACCATTTAAGATGAAACAATCCACTACTGGACTTCCTACTTCCTTCTGCTATACTTAATTTTTTTGACATCGGGAATTTACAGAGATTTAACTGTAGATATACAAATATATTGGGCAACAATTAAAGGAAGAAATATTAACTATGGCAACTAAACTCTGGCGGAATATTTGGCGAGTTCTCAACACAGAAATAGAATTGAATTTATCAGAAACTGTTAAAGGTGGGGTTGAGTCTGCTAAGGCGGTTTTGGAAATAGCAAAAGCTCTACAAGAAAATAAGGATACTTCAGAGTTAAAACCTTTTATTGAAAATATTGATTCTGTTTTAGATGTGTTAAATTCTCCCCTGGGAAAAGTTGCTGGGGCGGGTTTACCTTTTTTGCCTATTGCAACTGGAATTATTACTTTTATTATTGACAAAACTCGTCAGGAGCCAACTTTAGAAGATGAAGTACAATTGGTGGCTCAGGTGGCTTATTTAGAAAGTTTACGAAGATTTTTAATAGACCATCCTGAAATATCGGAAAAACTGACAGAAACTGAAGCATCGGAGGTGGTACAAAAACAGATTAAAAAACTGGATGAAGAAATTTATTTTAATGACCGAGATGCTAAGGATACTTTAATTTGTTTTTATGATTCACCTTTGAGGAAAAAATTTGATAAAATTTTGGTCAAACGCTTGAAAGAATCTGGTTTAGCTCAAAATCAAGCCAAAATAGTTACTGAAAGAATTTCTCGCAATACTCACCGTTATATGAAAGAAGCAGTGGTGGAGGTGAAAGACAATGCTAATAAATTAGCTGGATTTTATGGGTATGGGTGGCAAGGAGATTTGGAAATTTATGCCAGTATTGATAAATATTTAGAGAAGAATATTGCTACTAAACCAGACGAACAAGTATTTGATGAAAATTTCACTTTTCGACAGATTTATGTACCACTAGAAGTTAAACCTGTCAACTCCGATGGGAAGGTTGAAGAAAGAGCAACACCTCAGAATATTGAGAAGTGGGCAAAAACAATTTTGCTGGATGAAAACAAAGACAAACAGGTGTTATTTATTCAAGCAGGGCCGGGAAGAGGAAAAAGTGTATTTTGCCGAATGTTTGCCGACTGGGTGCGCCAAGAATTACATCCTATTTATACACCTATTTTGATTCGGTTGCGGGATGTGAGAAATTTTGCAGCAAATATTGATGAAACTTTAGCTGATGCAGTGGGTTGGGATTTTGTTACTACCGATAGTGGTTGGTTAACAGACCACAATACTCGATTTCTGTTTTTGTTGGATGGGTTTGATGAATTGTTGTTGGAACGTGGTGCTAGTAATGAGTTAAAAGTGTTTTTAGACCAGGTGGCACAGTTTCAGAAACAGGCAGCAGAAAATAAGGAGCGCGGTCATCGGGTGTTGATTACAGGTAGACCTTTAGCACTTTATGGAATTGAAAGGTTGATGCCACCAAATTTAGAGCGGGTGAGTATTTTGCCGATGAGTGACGAAATTCAGCAACGGTGGTTTGAGAAGTGGCAGACTATTGTTGCGCAAGAGGAAACAAAAAAATTTCGGGAGTTTTTGCAGAGTCAAGAATGTCCGAAGCAGGTTCAGGAATTGGCACGGGAGCCACTTTTGTTGTATTTGCTTGCTGCAATGCACCGGGATAAGCAGTTAAAAGTAGAGATGTTTGCTACTGCTGATGTTGGTGGGGCGAAAGTCTCGGTCTATGAGCAAGCATTGGAATGGGTGCTGGAGAAGCAGCGAGTAGAAGATGGCAGAAATCTTAATCCGGAAATTACGAAGTTATACCCAGAAGATTTAGAAATTTTGTTGGCAGAAGCGGGGTTATGTGTGGTGCAGTCTGGTGGGGAATATGCGGCAATAAAGATGATTGAAGACCGGCTGCTAAAACAAGGATATAGGGATTTGCAAGCTTTGATTGAGAATGCTCGGAAAAACAAGCGAGAAGATGGTTTGAAAAATGCTTTGGCTGCCTTTTATCTGAAGTCGGCAGCAGCAGCAGAAAATTCGGTGGAGTTTTTCCACAAGAGTTTTGGTGAGTTTCTCTGTGCAAAACGGATGGTGGAAAGTCTGGAAGATTTGACGGAGAAAACTGGGAAGCGACGTAAGACTTATGTGGTATCTGATGAAGATCTGGAATGGCAGGTTTACGATCTGTTTGCTTATGGCAGTCTGACGGTGGAGGTTGTGGAATATTTGATGGCGTTGTTGGTGAAAAGTCAGGTCGATCTGGTGGTGTTGTTTGAGCGGTTACATGGGTTTTATCTAGACTGGTGTGATGGGAAGTTTATTGAGGCGACTGAGGAAACTTTACCTCAGAAGAAGGCGAGGCAGTTGCAGCAGTGGGGTATTGAGTCTGGGCAACGTCGGGTGGATATTTATACGGGGTTGAATGTGATGATTTTGTTGTTTGAGTTGCATCGTTATGGGCAGTCTCAGGAGGGGTTGCGGGAGGAGTTGCATTTTTATCCTTGCGGTAAACCTAATGGTGAAGATTTTAATCTAAGAAGATTACTGCGAATTCTTGCTTATAGTCAATGTCTTGGAAATGGTGCTTTTGGGGAAATAGTAGGTAGTTTTCTTAGTGGTGCTGACCTCAGTGATGCCAACCTCAGAAATGCCGACCTCAGTGGTGCTAACCTCAGAAATGCTGACCTCAGTGGTACTAACCTCATTCGTGCCGACCTCAGAAATGCTGACCTCAGTGGTACCAACATCAGTGATGCCGACCTCATTCATGTCAACCTCAGAAATGCTGAACTCATTCGTACTGACCTCAGAAGTGCCTACCTCACTCGTGCCGATCTCAGAAGTACCAACTTCAGTGGTTCCGACCTCAGTGGTGTTGACCTCAGTGGTGCTGACCTCAGTGGTACCAACATCAGTGATGCCGACCTCAGCGGTGCTAATCTCAGAAGTGCCAACCTCAGAAGTGCCAACTTTAGTAATATCAAATGGAACAATCAAACCAAGTGGTCAAACACCATCGGTT
Organism: Okeania sp. SIO3B5; assembly: GCF_010692555.1. Classification (GTDB taxonomy): domain Bacteria; phylum Cyanobacteriota; class Cyanobacteriia; order Cyanobacteriales; family Microcoleaceae; genus Okeania. Next base: position 3,606 of record NZ_JAAHHG010000584.1, read on the forward strand.
TACATGAAGCAAGAGAAGTTCCAGAAGACCTACAACAAAATCCAGAATTTGCAGCAGCAGTTGCTCAGTCGCAAGCAGCAAGTCAACAACAACAGTAAATTTTAAAGTAGGGACGTTGCATGCAACGTCCCTACGGGGTTATCGTTTTTTTTTAATAGTTTGTAGGTTGGGTTTCCTTTCGTCAACCCAACACCAATGTGTATCTGTTGCGTTGTGCGAAAGTATTGTCTTAGGGAGTTTCGGGCATCTGTTGGGTTTATCCTCCGGATAAGCTCCGCTAACGCAAGCTCAAGCCAACCTACGGGAAAATTGATAATGAATCATTACCGAAAAATTGTGGTATGAAGCCTCCCCTTTTAAAGGAGAGGTAATTCTAAATTCTAAATTCTAAATTCTAAATTCTTGAACCCATTTTTAACCAGCCAAATACTTGATCAACGGTGAGAGTTAATTCTAAATCGGGAAAAACTGGAAGGACTCGATCGCTTCTACACAACACAGGTTGTTTTTGGTGTCGTAAGCACAAAATGCTGAGATCATCTGGGTCAACAAACCACCCTAGATGACTTCCATGCTCTAGACAATGGAGAATATTACCTATCACTTTGTTTGGTCTTTGTTCAGGAGAAAGAATTTCAATCGTCCAATCTGGTGGTAGATCAAAATTGTCTGGAACCTCACCCTCTGGTGTAAAAGGGATACGCTCCCACCGAAAGACCGCCACATCGGGAACAATCGATCGCCCGCCAAAACTACATCTCAATTCTGGGAAAGCATAGGCAATCTTTTGTTCTTCTGCGACTTGATTGATAGTAGCACAGAGTTTTCCTTGCAAGCGGCTATGTCGTCCCTTTGGCTTATGTTTTTGAATTATTTCTCCATTAATGTATTCACTTGCTGGTTTCGTTTCTGGCAGTTGCAGAAATTCTTGTAATGTTATTAAAGCCGAATATTCTTTTAAAGGCATAATCAAGTTTAGAACTTACAAATCTCATAATTAGGGAATAGAGTTAGAATAATTTCTGCTAATATTATAGCAGAAGATTTAAGGGAATAAAAATTATGTCAGAACTACAAGAGTTAAGAAAAAAAGCTCTGAATTTATCAGTGAGTAATCGCCTCTCTTTACTCAAGGATATTACTGATTCTTTGAACGAAGAATTCCGCCCCCGTCGCGACCTCAAAGCTGCTATAGAAGGTTTGCGAGGTATAGCAAAAACAGATAGTCCACCTCCAAATGATGCTGAAGTTGAGGCAATGCTCGAAGAACGTTTAGTGGAGAAATACTTAAAATCCTGATAAAAATACATATTATAATATTTATATCAAAGCAATTTGAAGGAATAAAAATCATGTCAGAACTACAAGAGTTAAGAAAAAAAGCTCTGAATTTATCAGTGAGCGATCGCCTGTTATTACTCAAAGCAATTACAAATTCTTTGATCCGAGAACTTCGCCCTCGGCCAGAGTTACCTCCTGATTTTGTAGACAGGATGATTGGGATAGGAAAAACAGACAGTCCACCTCCAAATGATGCGGAAGTTGAAGCTATGCTTGAAGAACGTTTAGTGGAGAAATATTTAAAATCTTGAGTAAAATATATACTATAATATTTAGATAAAAATAATCGTTTGAAAGAATAAAAATTATGTCAGAACTACAAGAATTAAGAAAAAAAGCTCTGAATTTATCAGTGAGCGATCGCCTGTTATTACTTAAGGCCATTACAGATTCTTTGTACCGAGAACTTCGCCCTCGTCCAGAGTTACCACCTGATTTCTTAGACAAGTTCCGAGGTATAGCAAAAACTGATGACCCACCTCCAACTGATGCGGAAGTTGAAGCGATGCTTGAAGAACGTCTAGTGGAGAAATATTTAAAATGAGGGTATTAATAGATACTAATATTGTCCTAGATTTTCTCTTAGAGAGAGAGCCTTTTTTAAATGATGCTAATGCTTTACTTGAAGCTCTAAGACTTCATCAAATAGAAGGATATGTCACAGCAACAACTTTAACTAACATTTTCTACATTGCTAGAAAACAAACCAAAAGTATTGAAAAGGCAAGAGAAGCTGTTTCTATGACATTAGCATTAATGGAAATTTGTGACGTTAATCGTAATATTTTAGAAACTGCTTTTGCTACTAATTTGAGAGACTTTGAAGATGCAGTCCAGTTAGTTTGTGCTTATGCTGAGAATGTTGATGCTATTATTACTCGTAATGCTGATGATTTTGTTGGTGCAAGTCTGCCTATTTTGTCAGTTCAACAGTTATTTGAACAGATGAATAATTCTTGAGTAATATTATATAGCTATATAACATTTCTTATAAAGATGAGGTACATTTACGATCCCCCTAAATCCCCCTTAAAAAGGGGGACTTTTAAGCACTTCCCCCCTTTTTAAGCGGTTCCCCA
>NZ_JAAHHG010000585.1 GCF_010692555.1 Okeania sp. SIO3B5
GGGGGTGGGGGAGGGGGGAGGGGGGGGGGGGGGGGAGGGGGGGGGTGGGGGGGTGGGGGAGTGGGGGGGAGGGGGGGAGGGGGGTAGGGGAGGAGGGGAGGGGGGGAGGAGGGAGTAGGGGAGTAGGGAGTAGGGGAGTAGGGGAGTAGGGGAGAAGCAAACATAAGACAGGACTTACGCAAAGACACTATATATAGTAGGTAGGTTGGGTTAAGCGGCAGCGCAACCCAACAAAGGCGAAAAATCTGACCTGGACTAATTTTCTAATCGTCGCAATTTCTTCTTTGCCCACTCCCGCAGTTTTTCGTCTGGATCATTTTCTGCTCTGTCTTTTAATAGTGGGAGGGTTTGCGGATGGTTTGGGTAATGTTTGACTATTGCCTCTAGTGCAATTTGTCGAGGGTTAGGTTGAATATAGGAAAATTCATCACGGACGCGATCGCAAATCAAATTAATCATGGGTTGATAGAGGTTATGTTTAATCCTGACAGGAACTCTAATTGTAAAAGGATTATAATCTTTAATCCCGGCAGAAACTAAAGTTATAAAAGGATTATTTTCAAAGTCATCTTGAGGTTGAAAGGAGTCATTAAGAGCGCAATTGTAAAATAAATGAAATGTTTCTGTATGAGGTTTCCAGCCTCTAGATATTTGTTGCAGCGCATCTTGCCGTACATTAGAATTATCATCAGACTGTGCCAGTTGTTTGAGTATAGGTAAAGTTTCTGGATCGCTTTTTCCTAAATTAACTAACTGTTCAACTGCCTCTTGCCGCACCTTAGAATCATCGTCAAACTGTGCTAGTTGTTTGAGTATGGGTAAAATTTCTGGATCGCTTTTCCCTACATTAGCTAACTGCTCGACTGCTTCTCGCCGAACTCCCGAATGATTACCAGGCTGTGCTAGTTGTTTGAGTGTGAGTAAAATTTCTGGATCGCGTTTCCAGCCTTCAGCTAATCGTGTCACTACCGAGCGTCGAACTCGCGAATCATTATCAGTCTCTAGTTTTCGCTTAAGTATCGGTAGAGTTTCCGGGTCATTTTTCCAACGATAACCTAATTGCCATACTGCTTCTTGCCTAACTCGCGAATCATTATCAGTCTCTACTTTTTGCTTAAGTATCGGTAGAGTTTCCGGGTCATTTTTCCAACCATCTGCTAATTTTCGTAACGCTTTTTCTCTCACATACGGATTGCTATCAAAATTGACCATTTGTTTGAGTATTGGTAATGTTTCTGAGTCACCTTTCCAAACTTTTCCTAATAGTTGTACTGCTTCTGCTCTCACAGATGAATCATTATCAGACTGTGCCAGTTGTTTGAGTATTGGTAATGTTTCTGAGTCATCTTTCCAAACTTTTCCTAGTAGTTGTACTGCTTCTCGTTGCACCTGAAAATTATCATCAAACTGTAATCTTTGCTTGATAATATGTAAAGTATCTGGGTGATTTTTCCAACCAACAGCTAATTGTTGCATTGCTCCCAATCTTACAACGGCATCATCATCAAATTGTGCCCACTGTTTGAGCATGGGTAAAGTATCTGGATCATCTTTCCATCCCATTGTTAATTGTCGGAGTGCTTCTAGTCGCACTTGCCAGTTATTATCAAATTGTGCCCATTGTTTGAGCATGGGTAAAGTCTCTGGTTCATCTTTCCAACCAATAGCTATTTGTCGTACCGCTTCTCGTCGCACTTGCTGATTATTATCAAATTGTGCCCATTGTTTCAGCATCGGTAAGATTTCTGCCTCATTTTTCCAACCAGTAGTTATTTGCTGTACTGCTTCTCGTCGTACATTTGAATTATCATCATACTGTGCCAAGTGTTTGAGTAGAGATAAAGTCTCTGGGTGATCTTTCCAACCAGTAGCTATTTGCCGTACTGCTTCTTGTCGTACATTTGAATCATCATCAGACTGTGCCAGGTTTTTAAGTATGGGTAAAATTTCTAACTCACCTTTCCAATGGATAGCTATTTGTCGCACTGCCTCTTGTCGGACATCCTCGTTATGGGAGTTTACGAATTGTTTAAGTATGGGTAAAGTCTCCGGGTGATTTTTCCAACCAGTGGCTATTTGCTCTATTGCTTCTCGTCGCACAAACTCATCATCATCAAACTGTACGAGATATTTGAGCATTGGTAAGGTTTCTGGGTGATTTTTCCAACCAGTGGCTATTTGTTCTATTGCTCCTCGTCGGACAAAGTCATCATCATCAAATTGTGCCCGTTGTTTAAGTATGGGTAAAGTCTCTGGGTGATTTTTCCAACCAGTGGCTATTTGCTCTATTGCTTCTCGTCGGACAAAGTCATCATCATCAAACTGCGCCCATTGCTTGAGCATGGTTAAAGTCTCTGGGCAATTTTTCCAACCAGTAGCTATTTGCTCTATTGCTCCTCGTCGCACAAATTGCTCATCATCAAACTGCGTCCATTGTTTGAGCATGGTTAAAGTCTCTGGACAATTTTTCCAACCCATACCTATTTGTCGTACTGCTTCTCGTCGGACAAAGCCATCATCATCAAACTGCGCCCATTGTTTGAGCATGGTTAAAGTCTCTGGGCAATTTTTCCAACCCATAGCTATCTGTCGTACTGCTTCTCGCCGCACATCTTGATCATCATCAAGCTGCACCCATTCTTTGAGCATGGTTAAAGTCTCTGGTTCATATTTCCAACCAATAGCCATTTGCTCTATTGCTTCTCGTCGTACATCTCCATCATCATTAAACTCTGCCAGTTGCTTGAGCCAGATATAAGTTGAACGCTCATCCTTCCAGCTTCCTGCTACCACTTCCACTGCTTGAGTACGAATTTTACGAACCAAATCTACTTTTTTTGTAATCATTGCTTGGGTTAAACCCTCTCAAGTTGCTATTGAGATAATAATAATAATTTCCATAATAATAACCAAGATCATACTCAGTTAAATTTTTCAACCTATCTAATAACTGATTTCCCACATTACTAATAACCAGACGACTCCTCACTTCAAACAAACATTTTCCTGCAAAAAACAAATTCTTGAATTCTTCCTTTTCCCCATCTTGCTCCATCAAATAACTAATAATTTCTCCCACAAACTTTGCATCTATCATCCCTGCAATTAATCGCAAAACTTCATGCCACGTTTCATCCTGCCAATGCTTACCAAAAACTTTCTCAATCAATTCATTTTTAGAAATTTTCTGTTCTTTTTCAAAATGCCAAACAAACTCCCTGGCACAAAAATATTCCAAAAAAGTTCGATGCACAAAAGCATAATATTCAGCCCCAACAAAACACAGAATAAAATTCCGACTCCGTAACTGTTCCATCAACGCCCTAGCCACAGTTCTCACATCATTAATCTCTATACTTTTTAGATACTCCGAAATAATCCTTTCTAAATCATTTCCCAAAATCAAATTACCAGCCAAACCAGCAATATTTCCCTGCATAAAATGAGCTACATGACGCAAAATTGCCTGTTTATCTTTATAGTCAATAGTTATCGGGTCAATTTTCGCATCAACTAATGCCCTTTCCATATCCCATTGATGTAATAAAACCCGCGAAGCTTGATTATATAGTTCTGCTCTATCTCTCGGCAATTCTTGATGACGATTCAAGATAGCCATCATAGTTAATAACAATGGATTTCCTGCCAACTCTTTAATAGCTGAAGAATCTTTAATTGCTCGTTTCAACCTTTCCTTTTTCCTCTCCCTTTCCGCCTCATCTTGATAAGTCAAATTATGCCAACGTTGAATAAAATCCTCAACTTGTTCCGCTGACAAATCCTGCAACATAAAATGGTCAAATTGAGCATCCCGGAGTTTTTGTGGCTTATAACCAATCACCCGCGAAGTAACAATAACCCGCACATTTTTATAGTCATTAGTAAACCGATGAATATCAGTAATTATTTCCTCTCGTTTTGCTGGATCGAAAACTTCATCCAATCCATCAAACATCACAATAGCATCGCCATTTTGTAATTTTGCATGAAGTTCTTGTTGAGGTAATTGACAAGTTATTCCGCTACCTTTTTCCAGAAAAATCAGAAAATTTTGGCATTTATTAGCATCATGGTTCCTAACATAAGTCCGTAGTTCAATTAATATAGGAATTGGTTGTAAAGGTAAATCTTTCGGAGGTAATTCTGCCCATTGGAGAGCGATATATTGTAATAAAGTAGACTTGCCAGAACCGGGGTCTCCCAGAATCACTAAATATTGATAATTTCTATCTTCAACTAACTCTAAAACTGAACGAATAGGTCGGTCTAAATATCTCCGACGGAGACCTTCCAATTGTTCTTGAGAAAAATCCTCTCCAAACTGCCCAGTCTCCTTTAATCGCTGCCGATATTCTTTAGGAATTTCATGTACTTGAGGCAGAAATTCCTGAGATTCCCGGACATTTTGAGGAATAAACATTCGCCATAATTTCAATTGATTATAGGCATAACCACTGGTATCTAAACTTTCTAATTTCAGATTCCCATATTGTTCGACAATTCCCTCCTGATATTTTTCTAGGTCAAATTCTGGTTGAATTTCGGTATTTTGATTTGCCAATTTCTCCAGATTTTCTGAATCCAATATTTTCCGTAATTCATCGGACTCTATGCGAATAGCTTTAGCTTTTTTCAGATATAATTTTCCTACTCTTCCCCAGTTAAAATTATTCGGTAAAGATGGATAAATTTCCTTCCCGATAGTAGCTAATATTTTTGTATCTAATACCTTTATTTCATTCTGAAAAGCACTGCCGAGAATTTCTGCCACATCGGGATTTTTAATAAATAGTTTTAAAGGTTTAATATATTGTTTTAATTGAGCTTCATCTAAATCGGCATCTTCCAATTCTTGCTGTACCAATTCTAAAAATTCTTTAATTGCTTTTCCCGTCGCTTTTTGTAAAGGTACTCTATTTAACCCTTTAAAAACATTACCAATACTACTCTTAAAAAAATCCTTAGCATAATCTTTAGCTGCATCTTTAGCTAAGTCTTCAAGAATTGGTTTAAACACAAACCCAACCGCCTGAGTTACCCCCCAAATAGCTAACCATTCAACCATAATTAATTTAATCCTCCTATGTTTTAGTTATTTTTCATTATAAAAAAATTAGGCACAATTTATAGTGGGACTTACCCATGAGGTATGAAAAACTGGGATTTGAGATTGTTTCCCTATGGGTGGCAATGACTGAAAGTGGATTAATTCTCTAATTGCTGCAATTTCTTTTTTGCCCACTCCCGAAGTTGTTCGTCTGAGTCATTTTCTGCTCTGTCTTGTAATAGTGGGAGAGTTTGCGGATGCTCTGGGTAATGTTTTACTATTGCCTCTAGTGCAATTTGTCGAGGGTTGTTTTGATACTTATTTTCACGTTGAAAGGAATCATTGAGGGTGGTGTGATGAAGCAATTCAAAAATTCCCGGTTCATGTTTCCAACCAGCAGCTATTTGTCGCAGCGCTTCAAGTCGCACATTCCAACTATCATCAGACACTAGCCTCTGTGTGAGTAATTCTAAAATTCTCGGTTCATCTTTCCAAACAGTAACTATTTGTTGCAGTGCTTCAAGTCGCACATTCCAACTATCATCAGACACTAGCCTCTGTGTGAATAATTCTAAAATTCCCACCTCATGTTTCCAACCAGTAACTATCTGTCGCAGCACTTCAAGTCGCACATTCCAACTATCATCAGACACTAGCCTCTGTGTGAATAATTCAAAAATTCCCACCTCATGTTTCCAACCAGTAGCTATTTGTCGCAGCACTTCAAGTCGCACATCCAAACTATTATCAGACACTACCCATTGTTTGAGTAATTCTAGAATTTCCGGCTCATGTTTCCAACCAGTAGCTATTTGTCGCAGTGCTTCAACTCGCACATCCAAACTATTATCAGACACTACCCATTGTTTGAGTAATTCTAGAATTTCCGGCTCATGTTTCCAACCAGTAGCTATTTGTCGCAGTGCTTCAACTCGCACATCCAAACTATTATCAGAC